>JAHFUH010000376.1:1715-5713 GCA_023265215.1 Acidobacteriota bacterium | reverse complement strand
AGTGCCGGGGTTAGGAATTGAATATGCGAGGAGTCCCGTAGGGACGATTGAAGCCAGAGAGGATCGATAGCTCAGTCGTCCCTACGGGACACATCTGGTATCACAACTGAATCCGTATTAGCCCCAAATTACGGGTAGGGATAAGGAGTCCTGAGATTGGATATTTCGGGGTCGGGGTCGGTATCGGTATCGGGGTCGAAGCAGTTAAAAGACGACCCCGATACCGATACCGATCCCGAGCACTGATGGTTGGCGCGCATGTGAAGTTGGATGGCTTTCTTGAATGTGGCTAGAAATAGTCGGGGTGTTTTTCTTTGAGGCGGGAAAGATTCTTTTTCCGCATTTCGCTGCGTTGGACATTCTCGAAAACCGTCTTTGCGGTTAATCCCGAGTGGTGAAGAACGTAGGTGTCCAAAGACAAGCCGAGCACGAATCCCGCCTTGCGCAGCCGGCGGCAATAATCGTCGTCATCTCCTCCGCCGATGAAATTCTCATCCAGAAGGCCGACAGTATTGATGGTCCGGCGTTTGAGAGCCACGCAGAAGAATGCCAGCATCCCTTCAATCAGAATGCCGGCTCTGTGGAAGTGATATTTGAGAATGCGATTGCGCTCATGAAGATCCTCGGTCAGGAAACGAGGGATTTGCGACACGCAGGTTTCTCGGACTCTATCAACGCATTGCCAGTCATTCGGACTGGAATCAAGAGGCCCGACGGCGCCAATGCGGGGGTGAGTGTCCAGAAATGCAATCAGGTTTCCAAGCCATCCCTGTGAGACCTCAACGTCGTTGTTCATGAAAACAACATGAGGATTCTGCCCAAGGTTGATCCCCTGGTTTACGGCGCTGCACCAGCCACGGTTCTCGCGATTCCGGATGATAGTGATATCCCGAGTATAGACCTTATGCAGGTCGGCCGTTTCATCTGTGGATGCGTTGTCGATAACATATATGTGAAACGGCGCATCCGTGTGTCGATAGATGCTTTCAATCAGATTGCGGGTAAAGGGATATTGGTTGAAAACGGGAATGATTATGTCTGCTGCCGTTTCGGACCGGGATTCGATCATTGCCAACCCTTCGTTCAGCGCGCGATTTGCGTCTCCCCTTACATATCGACCTTGCGCCGGAAACCTGAATGTTTTTGGTTGGCAGATTTCAGTTGCTATAGGAATTGCAGAATGATGATTGACGACCCAGACTGCCGGCTACGAACGGGGAGCGTAGTAGCCTTTGCGAGCCCGAATGCGGACATCGCCTGTTTTGCAGCGGAGATCAATGGCGCGGTAAGAGCCGTCCTTTTTTTTATTGGTTGAGACATAGGCAAGGCTGTACTGCCCTTGAAGTTCCTTGCCAATAGACTGAAAAGCGTATTTTATTTCGCCCAGGGTCGCATGAGGAGAGAAGAAAGCGCCTCCTGTTTCCTTGGCGAAGCTTTTGAGCACGCCAAAGTTGGTCCCTTCAGTTTGGACGCCGATCCCATAGATCACGACGTTATTTCTTTGCGCCGCCTCGATTGCGTCCTCCCTGCCCAGTTTGCTCTTCATGTCCTCGCCGTCCGATATGACCACCATTACCTTGCGCCCGATCTCTTTCTTCAGTTTGTCTTCCGCAGCAAGGTAAATGGCGTCATACAAGGAAGTGTTGTTGCCGGCTTGCAGGCTGTTGAGGGCTTTTACAAGGACGTTCTTATCCTGCGTGAAATCCTGGACGAGATTTACATCCGAGTCGAACTGGATGATTAAAGCCAGATCTTTTTTAGGACGGAGAATATCGGTGAAGAATTCCGCGGCGGTCGTTTTCTCAAAATCAAGTTTGTCCCGCACGCTTGCGCTGGTATCGATAAGAAGGGCAATTGTCAGCGGAACGTCAGTTTCTTTTCCCAACTCGCTGAAGTAATCGATGGTTTGCGGCAGTTTATCTTCCAGTATCTGGAAATCTTTTGCCTTCAAACCGCTGACAGGGACGCCATTCCTGTTCGTGACCGTAAATACGATATTGACCAGCGCAACTTCGGCACGAATAGTCCCTTGAGGATCTTCGACAAAAGCCTGCAATCCTGTCGAACCGGATAGAGCCAATCCTGCAAGCGCAACAACAACCAAGAATTTACAATGCATATGCTTTCATCCGGTCAATTTTCCCCACGGCCATGCCGGCCGCTTCCCATTTCCTCCCAATACCCATCGTATTGGATTATACACAACTTCATTAGTTTCATTAAAATGCCGAATCGCCACAGGCAACCTACTTTTCATTTTTGAGAAGGAAAGCGAGGTGCCAGGTTATGTTGACAGTGCATGTTTTGGCGTCGATCCTGATCTCCACGTCCGAATTGGAAATAGGGCGATAAATATGCAGTTCGTTGACAAATTGAATGCTGTAAGCCAGAAGCTCGGGGTTGAAGAGACCGCCCTCGCTAACGAGCAGGCGTTTTTTAAAATCAGACAGATTGATGGATGCGTCGCCGACAATATTTATTTTTCCTACGCTGTATGGACTGCCTTCCGCGCAGTCCAGAGCAAAATCAACGATGTTATTTTTATCGTTCAGATTTTCGTTAGCTGTGCACCGGAAATTCAAATAACCGATGGCATGGTAGGCATCATCAATTTTCGCCTGCCACTGGGCGGCCTTGATTCTGCTGAAGGGTTTGCCCACGGTCAGCGGTGACATTTGCATGAAGGTATTTGCCGGCAGGACATGGAGGTTTTTGATCGTTATTGTTTTTAAAAGGTAAGGGGATCCTTCCGACACGGGGATCCGGATCACGGCAGTTTTTTTATCGCCTGATGCCCCAATCTCCACTCGGGGAAGCTCCACCCTCGCCCTTAGAAATCCCTCGTCGTAGTACAAATCCCTGACGTTCTGCATATCTGATTCCAGCTCCGCCGCTGCGTATGCTCTCCCTTCGACGGATAAATGGAGGCAATTCTTCAGGCGTGCCGTACTGATTGCCTTATTGCCTTCGAAGATGATCGAGGCAATTCGAATGGAGTCTTGCGGAAGGAGGTTTAATGCGTTGCTCGCGAGGAATTGGAAAGAAGCCAGAAGCCAGAAGCCGGAAGCCGGAATATTCATGACTGAGGATTAGAGGCTCTCGCGATAGTAAAGAATACGGGAGCAGCTGTCGCAGGCTTGGATTGCTTCGGTACGAATCAGGTCTGCATACATCTGCGGTCGGATGCGGACATGGCAGGCGCTGCAGAGTTCGTCTTTGGCTTCCGCTATGGCGATTCCTTTTCTGGCTTCCGCTATCCGGCGATAGCGTACGAGCAGCTCTTTCCCTACATGTGATTCCTTTAAACCTTTTTCTTCCCGCAGTTTGACGAGTTCCGACTCCAGCTGAGGCGCGGATTCGTTTGTCTTCTTAATGCTCTCCTGAAGCTCAGAGGATTTTTTATTTAACTCCTGTTCGGCTCCCTTGAGAGAATTTTCTTTTGCTTCCATTTCCTCCATGATCTCGAGAATTTTGTCTTCTTCTCCCCGGATTTGTTCCTCTGCCATCTGGATTTCATGGAGCATGGCAGTGTATTCCTTGTTGGTTTTGACTGCCATGAGCTGGTCTCTGAGCTTGGAAAGCTTGGCTTTGGTAGTATCCACCTGCCCTTCGAGCATTCGGCGGCGGTTCGCAAGATCTTTCATGTGAGCACTGCGGGTCTGAAATTCAGAGCTCAGGTGCTGGAGCTCATTTTCGAATGCTTGAACTTTGCTGGGAATATCGGAGATTTGCTTTTGCAGACTGGCAATTCTTAATTCTAAGTCTTGAAGGGCTACCAGGTTCCGAAGAACGGGATTCACCTGTTTGCCCCCTCCATCTGGATTATACCGGAGGAGGGCGCGACCCACATTTGAAGAGGGCTATCGTACCTGCAGTCTCGGCAATGGTTGTTTGGTCTATCCATACTTTTCCGTAGCCCGTTTACTATACGCCAGGATAAGGAGATCGTCAAGAAATTGGGAAGCTGGCAATTTTAGGGAAGCAGCCACTTCGAGGAA
>JAHFUH010000376.1:0-1615 GCA_023265215.1 Acidobacteriota bacterium | reverse complement strand
CCCAATTTTCCAGTAGAATGGCAACATGAGAGCGGTTATCCAGAGAGTGAGTCAAGCGGAGGTGATCGTCGAGGGGTCATCGATATCCCGGATCGGGAATGGCCTTCTCGCGCTTGTTGCCATTGCGTGCCAGGATGCGCGGCAAGATTTGCAATGGATGGCGAAAAAAATCGTCGAACTGCGAATTTTCGAAGACGGCGATGGTAAAATGAACCTCAGCCTGCAGGACATCCAAGGCGAGCTGCTCCTCGTTTCTCAATTCACGTTGTATGGAGACTGCAAAAAAGGGAGGCGCCCTTCCTATAAGGATGCTGCGGTGCCGGCGGAAGCTGAGAAGCTGTATAATGAATTTGTTGCAATTGTTCGCGAACTGATGCCGGATGTTCAAACCGGCAAGTTTCAGGCTATAATGGATGTCCGGATCACCAATTCAGGACCGGTGACGCTTATTTTGGACAGCCGGCGAGGATAATTCAAATAGATGCGATTAAACAAGTTTTATGTAAATCTGGTCTTCGCCTTCGTGGTTCTGGTTTTAAGCCTGACAGCCGTGGGCTCCGTAATCAAAATGCGCTCAAACTACCCGGTTGCGCCGGAGTCTTCGGGCAATAGCATGCCCCAAAACCACCCGCCCATCGATATGTCCAAAGAGCTGGCGGAACTCGAACAGCTGAGCGCGAAAGATCCTGGGAATGCAAATTACCAGACTAAGATCGGGAATATCTACTACGATATGGATCAATATGAAAAGGCTGCGGCTTATTACACGCAGAGCCTTGGGCTAAGTCCGCATGATCCAAATGTGGAAACCGATCTTGCCGTCTGCTTCCACTACCTGGGCCAAGACGACAGGTCGTTGGAAACCTTTGAAAAAGTTCTCCAATACAGCCCGGATTTCGCTCAAGCCATGTTTAATAAAGGAACCGTGCTGATTAGCGGCAAAAAGGATATCCAGGGCGGAATTGCAGTCTGGGAGAAGCTGCTCCGGGTGCATCCAGATTTTACCAAGAAAACGGAGATCCAGCAGAGTATTGATCAGCTGAAAGCCTCCCTTAAGTAACTGCAAGAAATAATATGATCTTTTTGCTCCGACTGATTTTCTTGATTGTAATCATTGATCTCGTCAGGAGATTTTTAGCCGGCTTCCTTGGAATTCGCAAGAGACCTGAGACGGCAAATGACTCCGCTATGTCCCCAAACCAGATGGTCAAGGACCCGGTGTGCGGGATGTATATGGATTCGAGGCTTGCAGTCCGGCTGGAAAACAGAAACGAGACTTTGTATTTTTGCTCGGAAAATTGCAAGACGAAGTATCTTGATGTGTCCACAGGAGCCGGAATTGGTTCAACTGTCGGCTAGTCACAAGTTCCGGTTTATGCCCCCCGGGTATGAGGGGACCCCGTTGAGTGATATTTTTCGCTGTTAAAAACCCGATTTACCATCGTATAATCGCATTCTCTGCCATCCTTGCAATGCTTATGGATGAGGTCTAGAAGAGTGGTTGATTCAGAAAAAGCAAAATCTGATTCCTGCAAAAAGAAGCGTTTTTCCGAGGAAATGATACGGGATTGCCTCATTGTCATGGAATCGGGCGATGTTGAGGATCTCTTCGAAA
>JAHFUH010000375.1 GCA_023265215.1 Acidobacteriota bacterium | reverse complement strand
CGCGATTGCCGGAGAGTCTGAAGACGGTTTCATAACAACAGTGTTGCCGGCCACGAAAGCGGCGGCAGTCATTCCAACCATAATTGCACAGGGGAAATTCCATGGCGGGATCACTGCGCCTGCTCCCAGAGGTATGTACTGAAGCTCGTTGTCTTCGCCCTTCAGTCGCGTCAACGGCTGAGGTGCGGAATAGCGCAGCGCCTCACGGCCGTAGAATTCGCAGAAATCTATAGCCTCAGCGGTATCCGCGTCCGCCTCCATCCAGGTTTTGCCTGTCTCAAAAATCATCCACGCATTGCTTTCAAATCGCCTGCTGCGCAACAAGCCGGCCACGCGGAAAAGCATGTCTGCCCGCTCCGGAACCGGAGTTTGTTTCCAGTCATCAAATGCTCGCACTGCTGTTTCGATTGCCTTGACGGCCTGCTCTGGACTTGCGCTTTGGAAGATTCCCACAGTTTCCAATTTCCTGCTGGGGTTGATCGATCGGAAAGTCCTGTTCGATTTGAGACGCTCTGCGCCGATTATCAATTCATATTCGCGGCCCAATTGAGATTGTACGAGCGCCAATGCTTCGGATTGTCTTTTGCGGCTTGTCTCCAAACTAAAATCGAGCACCGGTTCGTTTTTGAATTCCGCTGGCATGAGGAACTCCTTTTGAACGTTCTTCCATAATTCTATCAAAAATTGACAGCCCTCTGCGCAGCTTAAAAGCCGGACGCGGAATATGCGAAATAATGCGGATAAATCCATTGATTTATCCGCGTTATTTCGCGTCGTAAGAGTATTCCGCGTCCCTGCAGTTTAGATTGGCCTCAAGGATGCAGTCAGAATATAATGCGGTACGAAGCTATTGTGGAGCGCTATGAACGGACTAAGATATCCCGCACTTTTGCTTTTGCTGGCATTGCCGTTAGCATCGCAGGACTGGCCCATGTGGGGCGGCAACCCGCAAAGAAACATGGTTTCCGCCGTCAAAAATCTACCATCAACCTGGGACATCAAGACAAATAAGAACATCAAATGGAAAGTGGAAATCGGCTCGACTTCCTATGGCAATCCTGTCGTCGCCGACGGGAAAATATTTCTGGGAACAAACAACGCCAACCCGAAGAATGCCGGGATCGAGGGAGACAAGGGCGTCCTGATGTGCTTCCGCGAGTCGGATGGAAAATTTCTCTGGCAGGCTGTCAGCGACAAACTGGAACAAGGGCTGGACTGGCCGGAGCAGGGAGTATGTTCCTCGCCGGCGGTTGAGGGAAAGCGTCTCTATTATGTCAACAACCGCGGCGAACTGGTTTGCCTGGACACGGAAGGGTTCATGGACGGCAAGAATGACGGGCCTTTCCAAGATGAGGCGTTGAAGGGCCCCACGGATGCCGACGTGATCTGGAAGCTCGACATGAGAAAGGAATTGGGCGTCTCTCAGCACAACATGGCCAATTCCTCGCCGGCAGTCTGGGCCGACCTGGTTTTTGTTGAAACGTCCAATGGCCAGGATGAGAATCATGAAAAAATCGCTTCGCCGGACGCTCCCAGTTTCCTGGCTGTCGACAAGAACACGGGCAAAGTTATCTGGAAGGACAACTCTCCGGGCGTGCGAATTCTGCACGGCCAATGGTCTTCAGCCGGGCTGGGAGAAGTCGGGGGAGTGCAACAGGCATTCTTTCCCGGAGGAGATGGCTGGCTTTATGGGTTCGACGCCCGCACAGGGGAGAAACTCTGGCGCTTCGACACAAATCCGAAAGATGCAGTCTGGCCCAAAACCCGCAACTATATTATTTCAACGCCCGTTTATTTCGACGGCAAGATCTTTATCGCAACCGGCCAGGATCCGGAAAACGCATCCGGATCGGGCCACATGTATTGCATTGATCCCACAAAACGCGGCGACATAACCGAAAGCGGCCGCGTTTGGCACTACGACAAAATACGGCGATCCATATCCACGGCGGCCGTTCTGGATGGATTGGTTTATATTGCCGACTTCACGGGATTCGTCCACTGTCTGGATATCGCTTCAGGAAAACCTTATTGGACGCTGGACCTGCTCTCGTCAATTTGGGGATCTCCTTTTGCGGCCGATGGAAAGGTTTACATCGGGAATGAAGACGGCGATGTCCTAGTTCTCCAGGCGGGCAAAGAACTTAAAAAACTCGCGCAAATCAACATGGGAAACGCTGTTTACGGTACTCCCGTTGCAGCCAACGGCGTTCTTTATATTATGAGCCGGAACGAGCTGTTCGCCATCAGCATGAAATGACGAATTACGAATGACGAATTACGAATTAAACCATCCACCCCCATATTCCCTTGCGCTGCCGATATTCGTAATTCTGTTTTCATTGTTATTGCTCGCATCGCCAACCGGCAATTGGGCGGTATTTCGCGGATCCCAGTCTTTGTCGGGAATCGCCGCCGCCGGTTTGCCATCACCACTAAAATTGCGCTGGAGCTTCCAGGCCAAAGATTCCATTGAATCTTCTGCAGCGATCGTCGACGGGGTTGTATATGTCGGATCGATGGATAGTTCCCTCTATGCCATTGATCTTGCCACCGGCAAACAGCGCTGGAAATATGCAACCGCTGGACCTGTCCAGGAGTCTTCGCCATGCGTTCGCAATGGTTTAGTTTATGTCGGCGACCTCAACGGCGTCTTCCACGCGGTGGATGCAGCCTCTGGAAAAGCCCGATGGACTTTTAAGGCCGATGGAGAAATAAAATCTTCGCCGAACTGGATTGATGACAAGGTGTACTTCGGATCCTACGACCAGAATCTCTACTGTTTGTCGGCAAGTTCCGGAACTCTCCTCTGGAAATACACCACGGAAGGCCCCGTCCACTGCACCCCTTCAATCGACAAAGGGATTGTATACATATCGGGTTGCGATGAGACTTTTCGTGCGATCAATGCAACTACAGGAAAACAGATTTTCGCAGTGCAGTTAGGCGCCTATGCCGGCGCATCTGCGGCCGTCCGCGACGGCCGCGCCTATATTGGAACATTCGGCAACGAGGTGCTTTGCATCAATCTCCAGGGGCGACGGGCTCAGTGGTTGTACAAGCATCCCACCCGCAATTTCCCTTTTTATTCCTCCGCAGCCGTAACCGACAGCCGGGTAATCCTGGGCGGAAGAGACAAGATGGTTCATTGCCTGGAGCGGATGACGGGGAAAGAAATTTGGAGTTTTTCAACGCAATCTCGAGTGGAATCGTCACCGCTTATAGCGGGCAACCGTGTGTTTATCGGATCGAACGATGGCCGCCTCTATGAACTGGACCTTCTTTCGGGAAAAAATACCTGGGATTTCACCGCAGGCGCGCCGCTGTCCGCTTCGCCGGCGGCCGCACAAAACTCGCTTGTTATCGGATCGCAGGACGGCGTGCTCTACTGTTTTGGAAATTAAGGGCCTCTCAATGAAAATTGCTTGTATAACCGCGGGTGCCGGCCGGATGTACTGCGGAAGCTGCCTTCGTGACAACGCTCTCGCCAAAGCCCTGATGGATGCCGGACATGACGTCTTGTTGATCCCGACCTATACGCCCACTCGGACAGACGAAACCAACGTCAGTTCCGGCAGAGTTTTCCTTGGGGGCATCAACGTATATCTTCAACAGCATTTTGAATTATTTCGGCGAGCCCCCCGTGCAATGGATCGTCTCTGGGATCTGAAACCTCTTTTAAGACTGGTCACACATTTGGGTATCAGCGTAGATCCCTCGGACCTGGGCAGTTTGACTATTTCCATGTTGCGCGGGACAGAAGGGCATCTGCGCAAGGAGATCAACAATCTCGTCCAGTTTCTTTCCGATGAGACCGATGCCGAAATCATCAATCTTCCTAATTCGCTTCTCATTGCATTAGCGCCGGCCATAAAAGCTAAGATGCATACTCCGATTTGCTGCACTCTGCAGGGAGAAGACCTGTTTCTTGAAGGGATCGGCGAAACCTATAAAAAAGAGGCTCTGCAATTAATCCGCGAGCATGCAAGTTGTGTGGATGCGTTCATTTCCGTCAGCCATTTTGGAGCCCGGAGCATGGCCGAATACCTGGGCATCGAACGCAGCAGGATCCATGTGGTTCCGCTTGGTATCAATTTCGACGGCTTCGATGGCATTAGGGATAGCAAGTGTGATCCATTCATTATCGGATACCTCGCACGCGTGACGCCGGAAAAAGGACTACATGTTCTTTGCGAAGCCTATCGCGAGCTCAGATCCCGCAGCGGAATTTCCTCAAGCCAACTGTGGGCGGCGGGCTACCTTGCTCCAGAATATAAAACCTACCTTTCGGGAATTCGGAAAAATCTCGCATCCTGGGGTTTATCGGATCACTTCCATTATCACGGCGAACTCGACAGGCGCGAGAAAATGGATTACTTAAAAAAATTGAGCGTGTTTTCTGTTCCTGAACCGTACGATGACCCCAAAGGCCTTTTCCTGCTGGAGGCGATGGCTGCAGGAACTCCTGTCGTTCAACCGCGGCGAGGGGCCTTTACTGAAATTGTTGAAAAAACCGGAGGCGGAATCCTTGTGGAGCCGGACAAACCGGAGGAACTGGCGCAGAGCATCTTTGAATTGTGGAATGATCCAGGCAGGAGAACTGAGCTCGCAGCTCAAGGATATAAAAATGTTCGCCGCCATTACAGCATAGCCCAAATGGCAAATGCGGCATTGGACGTATACAATCATCTTTTGGAAAAGCGAATTGATTTAGCCGCTGACAAACGCTGACGTCGGCGGCCTGGAGCATCATGACGAATACGCTCGAAGTTCGGAATGTTTCCAAAGCTTATCAGATGCCTGGAGAGCGGCTTCGCGTCCTGTCAGAAGTAAGTTTCTGCCTGAACGCCGGCAATTCCGCATCGATTGTTGGGCCTTCCGGCAGTGGGAAGAGTTCCCTCCTGTACATCCTTGGCGCGCTCGAACCGCCGACGAGCGGAACCGTATTGCTGGGCGGTCGAAATCCTTATGAAATGGACGAGAGAACGCTCGCCGCTTTCCGAAATGAAAAAATAGGTTTCGTTTTCCAGGACCATCATCTGCTGCCGCAGTGCACCGTGCTCGAAAACGTGCTTGTCCCGACGCTGGTTTCGCGGCCGGGAGATTGGCAAACCCGCGCGATCGAACTGCTTGAACAGGTCGGACTGAAGAACAGGACCCACCACCGTCCGCACGAGCTGTCCGGCGGCGAAAAACAACGTGTCGCCCTGGCCAGGGCGCTCGTATTAAAACCCGAACTTGTTCTTTGTGATGAACCAACGGGGAACCTGGATCACGAATCGACGGAAAGAGTATCCGCATTGCTGCATGAGCTTCATGGACAACAAAAGAACATCCTGATTGTCGTCACACACAACCCGGACGTTGCAGCAAGATTCGGGAGCCAATACAGACTCATTGAGGGCCGCCTTCAGCTGGAATAAATATCATGACGCTAAGCCGGCTCATAATCCGGAACCTGTTTTTTTACTGGCGCACCAATATCGCAATCGTGGCCGGGGTTGCGACAGCTGTCGCGGTTCTTTCCGGAGCACTGCTTGTCGGCCAATCTGTTCGAGGCAGCCTGCGCCAGTTGCTCTTTGAACGAATCGGCGCAACAGGAGCAACTGTTGCCACGGATCGTTTTTTTTCCGAGCAGCTTGCGCATTCTTTGGCTTCCGCGGGCGAGCGCAGCTGCCCCATTATTCAACTTAAGGGAGTTGTAGTTCACGAGCAAAGCAA
>JAHFUH010000374.1 GCA_023265215.1 Acidobacteriota bacterium | reverse complement strand
TATCGATTCACCCAAAAAAGGCAGCGCCGCCCGAACCCGGCGTTACGTGCTCTCCGGCATCATATTTCTTGTTCTATCTCTGGCGGCCACCCAGATATTGCTGCATCGAACATCGGTTGGAAACCCAAAGTTCATTCGCAATACTCTCTTCTTCTTTTCCGGCACAGTGGTGGTCGTTCTGGCGCTGCTGATTCTCGCCACCGTCCTAGGCAGGAACCTGATCAAGCTTTATTTCGAAAGGAAAAGCGGGCAGGTGGGGAGCGGATTTAAAACAAAGATGGTCAGCACGTTCATCGCGCTGTCTCTTTTGCCCGCCATGCTGTTGTGCGTTATGGCCTACGGACTGATTCGTTCATCGGAGGCGTGGCTCTGGGCACCTCCTGTCCAGATAATGGAAAAAAGCCGGATGCTCGCCCAGCAATATTATTCGGATGCGGAAAAACAGTCGAAGTACTTTGCCTCTTTTATCGCAGGATACATCCAGGCGAAAGGACCGCAGTCCGAGGTGCAGTTGAGCCTGCAGGAATTGTGTTATCAATACGATTTGGGCAACATCCGGGTGTTCGACGGCAAGGGCAATCTTGTTGCGGACGCCGGGAACAGACTTTCATGTCTCGGACCGCCGGAAGTGCGCTACTCATTAAGCGATCATCAAAAAGAAGTTTACAGCCTGATGGCGCAGACGATTTCCGGGAAGGAACAGGGTTTTCAAACGGCTCGAGTTACGCCCAACAACGCTTTATGTGAGATAGCCTGGGCTACAGCGCCCATTCGAGATTCTCACGGAAATGTCACAGGAGTCGTCCTGACGGAGGACATCAATCCTCAAAGCGCAAAATTCAGCGCTGACTCGGTGGAGGAAGGTTACGAAAAATACAAGCAGCTGAAGGAGGAGAAGACAGCCCTGCGCATCAATACTCTGCTCTTCCTGGTCTTGTTGACGCTGCTCATTGTTTTCGCCTTCTCCTGGTTCGCCCTGTACCTGGCAAAAAGAATCACAGTTCCTATCGAAGCACTGGCTCAGGGCGCCGCTGCTGTGGCGATGGGGAACCTCGGGCACCGTGTGGATTGCCAGGCTATCGACGAACTCGGAAGCCTGATCACCTCATTCAATCGTATGACGGGTGACCTTCAGGAGAATGAGAAGAGAATCGAAGCCGCTCAGCAAAGCCTGGTTCAAACCAACACAGAGCTGGACAACCGGCGGCGCTATATCGAAACAGTTCTGCAAACGATCGCCACCGGGGTCATTTCTCTCGACAGCGATTTTCGCATCCGAACGATGAATGAAGCCGCTACCCGGATGCTGCAGTCGGAGAGCTCGCTTGTTAATTCCAAGATCGAGGATGTGGTCCCGGCGTCCGCCCGGAGAGTTTTTCGCAGCCTGCTGCAAAAAGCGGAGGTGCTGGGCACAGTTGTAAGAAATATTGAGCTGAACTTACAGGGAAAGAGCCTCCAGCTGGCTGCTACGGTCACTCCGCTGGACGACATCACCGGGCGACGCAGGGGTTGGGTTATTGTTCTTGACGACATGACCGAACTGATCCGGATGGAAAAAATGTCGGCCTGGCAGGAAGTGGCCCGCCGCATGGCTCATGAAATAAAAAATCCGCTGACGCCGATCCAGCTTTCCGCCGAGCGCATTTTATATCGTTACAAACAGATCTTTTCTTCTCAGGATGATCTTCTGAGATTGCCGCAGGAGGAGCTGATGAAATACGACAAGCTCCTGAACGAATGCGTCCAGACCATCATCCAGGAAGCCGGCTCGCTCAAAAGCCTCGTTGATGAATTCTCCCGCTTTGCCCGGCTTCCCGAAGTTCGGCTTGAAGAAAAAGCGGACCTGCACCGCATTATAGAAAATGCGCTGAATCTCTATGACGGCCGCATAGCCGGCGTCCATGTGCAAAAAGATTTCGATGCAAATATTCCCGCGCTCCGGCTTGATCCGGAGCAGATGAAACGAGTGTTCATCAACCTGTTCGACAATGCGCTTGAGGCGATGGCGGAGAATTTAAATAAACTGCTGTACATTCGGACTTCTCTTGATCTTCGTCAGGAACGGGTGAGCATCGAAGTCGCCGACACCGGCCGGGGATTCCCAGAAGAATATCAGGGCAGCCTCTTTCTTCCTTATTTCTCAACCCGGAAAGGCGGAACTGGACTCGGGCTGGCGATCGTGCGGCAAATTGTAACGGATCATCATGGAAATGTCCGTGCAGAACCCAATGCCCCGGGAGGCGCAAAAATTATTATTGAATTGCCGCTTGGCACCAGCCTGAATCCGGATCAAAATGAGGCCCTATGACTCGCGCAGCAATACTGATTTGTGACGATGAGAAGGGAGTGCAAACCTCGCTCCAGGGAATTCTCGAGGATGCGGGGTTCGATCCCCAGGCGGTTTCCAGCGGTGAAGATGCACTGGAGATTTTATTGAGGAAGCACTTCCCTGTCGTGCTTCTGGACATATGGTTGCCGGGGATCGATGGCCTTGAAGCGCTGGCCAAAATACGGCAAATCTCTCCTGCGACAAGTGTAATCATGATTTCGGGGCACGGCTCCATCGAAACAGCCGTACGTGCAACCAAGCTGGGCGCATTCGATTTCGTGGAAAAGCCGCTCTCGCTCGAAAAGACCCTTTTGGTCGTCAAGAACGCTTTGCATCAGCACCAGCTCGAGGAACAGAATCGCCTCCTCATGGAGCAGGTGGAACGGAAGTATGTCATGATTGGCGATTCTGTGCCCATGCAGGCTTTGCGTCAACAGATCGCCTTTGCCGCTCCTACCAACGGAAGAGTTCTGATCTATGGCGAGAATGGAACCGGCAAAGAGCTTGTGGCTCACATGCTTCATTTGCACAGCCCGCGGCGCGACAAGACTTTTATCGAAATGAACTGCGCCGCCATACCGGAAGAGCTTATTGAAAGCGAGCTTTTCGGGCATGTGAAGGGCTCGTTCACGGGAGCTTCCGAAGACAAAGAGGGAAAATTCGCCCAGGCGGATTGCGGCACACTGTTCCTGGATGAAGTGGGCGACATGAGTTCCAAAACACAGGCCAAGGTGCTCCGGGTCCTTGAGGAACAACGCTTCACGCCCGTAGGGGGCAATGCTTCCATGAAAGTCGATGTTCGCGTCATCGCTTCCACCAACAAGAATCTGGAGCGGGAAATCGAGTTGGGCAACTTTCGGGAAGATTTGTACTACCGCCTCAATGTCATACCCTTTCAGCTTCCTCCCCTGCGGGAACGCAGGGAAGATATTTCGGCGCTCACCAATTATTTTTTGGAGGACTTTGCCGGCAAAAACGGGAAGAAGCCGCCGGCGCTGACGCACAAGGCAGTCGAAATTCTGGAAAACTATCCCTGGCCGGGCAATGTGCGGGAACTGCGAAATATAATGGAACGCCTCGTCATAATGACGCCTCAGCAGCGCATCAATGTCTTCGATTTGCCGGAATCAATCCTGAATCGGGCGCTCCCGTTTGCGCTGGAACAGGATGGGGCCGCTTCTCTTCAGACCGCACGGGAAAGGTTCGAAAGGGAATTCATTCTGCAGAAACTGATGGAATTCAAGGGCAATGTGAGCCGGGCTGCCCAGGCGCTGCAGATCGAGCGAAGCAACTTATATCGAAAGATGAGGCAGCTCGGCATCCCGTATTCAGGCAGAGAAAACGGCGAGCCAGGCGACGACCACTAGTTTTCGAGTGGAAATCATTTTAGCCGCGGACAAACGCTGACACCGCTGAAAAAATATATTTAAAATATCAAAAAGTCAGCGTACGTCAGCGGCCAATTTTTCTTCCCAGAATTTGCCTCAATGCTTCATAGGCCGCTATCGCTACTGCGGATGCCAGATTCAGGCTTCTTACATTTGAAGTATGCATCGGTATTTTCAATGAGTTTTCCGAATTGCTCTGCACCAGATCTTCCGGCAATCCCCTCGACTCCGGTCCAAACACCAGGCAATCGCCCGTACTGTATTCAACATCGGTATAAAGACGTTTCGCGTGGGTGCTGAAGTAAAAAAAGCGGGATCCGGGAAGACTGGAATTCAAATCATCCAGATCCTGCTCGCGGCGAAGATCCACATGCGGCCAATAATCCAATCCCGCCCGCCGAACGGAACGATCATCTATTCTAAAGCCAAGATTGCCGACCAGATGCAAAGCAAGTCCATTGGCTGCACAAAGCCTGGCAACGTTGCCGGCATTCGGGTGAATCTCCGGCTTGTATAATGCAATATGAATCAGGCAAGCATCTACCATTTGAATTCTCTTCTACGCGGACACGGGACACCCGAAATTGTACCATTGGACAAAACAACTCAAGACTCAAAGATTCGAACATCCAAAAAGTTTATGCTGGAAGGCAATCCTACAATCCATTACTCTGGACTACTCTTGAGTTCTAAAAGGTGCAATCGGCATGCAGGCGTCTCGCGAAATCAGTCAAAAAATGGCAATTCTGATCGGGAACCTGATCTCCGGCTGCATTCACGACGCCCGGATGATTCCATACATACTCAATCAGGAAGAGGTAATCAATATTCTGGTTGACGATCCGGCCCGTTTTGAAGCACTGGTGCAGCAGGAGCACTCGGATCGAAGAGAGTATTCAAAAGAAGACCTGACGCTCAAACTGGATGCGCTGGAGGAACTGGGAAATTTCGAGGCGCTGGCTGCCGTTGAAATCCCTTCCTGGACCGGCGCGGAAGCGGATATTAATCCCATCCTGGAATTGACCAATCAGCTGACGAGAACCTTTGCCGTATATGTAGGGAATGCATCCACTCTATTTGACAAAGGGCTGCAGGAGTTCATGAATAAATTCCGCCAATCTTTGCGGCAGGCGGGAATGGATATAAAAACAATAGACTTCGATATAGAGGATGTTTCGTTACTGAGAGACCGGGCGGAAGTTTATCTTGTTAAAGGCGAGTTCCTGAAAGCCTTCATCTTCGAACGTTTGCTTGCTTACCAAGTCATGATCAAACAAGTAATCAATCTTCCGAAATCGGGGTTTTCGCTGCGTGAAGATCTCATCAGGCGCGCATTGCAGGATGTGAACCTGTCAATTCCGTTGATCAAATTCATACTTCGCGCATCCTACATAAGCCATGGCGCATGGGGAGATATGTTTTCCATTCTCGCAGATATTGCAAGCAAAGAGCCCGACCTGTGCAGGCCTTCGCAGCTCAGTGATTTTATAGAGAAGGATGTCGTGTTTTCGTGCAATCTTCTATGTAAATCTTATGCAGAACTCAGTCAACTGCCTGCTGACCTGAGAAGATCGGCGATTGAGGGCGGGATCGAAAAAGAAAGAAACAGCGGTCCTGTTACGGTTGTTTCACAAGATCGGTAAGATTCAGGTCCGTCATTTCCAGCATCGATTTGACTCCCATCCTTGCGCAGGCCCCGTCGTAGATCTGTTTCACGGCTTTTTTCGCCTGTTGAAGATCGAGAAGCCGGTCCTTTACCTTCGCCAGCTCTGCGCTGATTTCCCTGTCCAACTGCTCCAGTTCCTCTTTGGCCATTTGTCGCGTCAGCTCAAATTTGTGCTTCTGTTGATCCGTCAGCATTCTTCCTCCTCAATTAAACTTGAATTGCATTTTGACCGAACTCTTGCTTGGCACGTTCGTTCCGTTAATCGTTGCAGGCTTGTAGCGCCATTTCATCGCCGCTTTCACGGCTTCAGCGTAAAATATGTTGGGGCCACTCACCGGCGTCGCCTGGATCACTTTCC
>JAHFUH010000035.1 GCA_023265215.1 Acidobacteriota bacterium | reverse complement strand
TATTTTCGCCGAAAAATAATCGACAGCTTATGAAATAGCTAAAGGCAGCCTATATTGCCGGCAGGGCTATGAAAGGCTTATTCTCAGACAGGCTCCTAGTATTTGCCGACATTTCTTCAGATCGGATTGGTATCGTAAATGAATTAATTGCCTGCTGACATAATACTGCCATATGATGGCAGCATTATGTCATATACGAATACAGTTACTGATTCGGTTGCGAGGCGAAGGGCAGCGCGCGGGTGGTCGCAATTGGAATTGGCACGGCGCGCGGGCATCCATCGAACAACCGTAAGTGCAATTGAAGGAAAACGGCTCTTGTATGAGCAATGATCATACAAGGATGCAATTAGCACAGCCAACATTTGCCCTGCCTATGCAGATAGCATTTGCCGTCTCGCTTGCTGGGTTCCGCAACATGATTAGCTATTGTTCGCTTCCTACTCTCGTTTCCGAAGCGATCAGAGCATTCATGCAAATTGCCTCAAGTGGATGGAAAAATGCTCGCATTATGCAATACACCCTCCCAAGAGAGGCAATACTCACTTTTTCTCTTTCATAGCCTCAGCAAGCGCAAGGGCAAGCTGCTCTGTGCCGTCTTTGTCTTTGGTCTTTAGCGCCATATACGGACAGATGCCGGATGTAACAATAAATCCGTCTCTCACAACTCCGGTCCCGGCAAAGGTTGCTCCTGCAAAATAGGAACTTTGCTCTTCCATGGCGTAGGCATATTTCCTTCCCTTCAGGAGGCCCGCTTCTGCCAGAGTCCAAAGCGACCCGGTTTGCGCAGCAACCGGCTTACCTGCGGATACGGCCTTCTTGACCAGAGCTATCGCATCCGGGGATACTTCCGGTGGCGCGGGATAGGATGGTACGGCCAAGCAGGGCAGGATGAATCCCGCATATTCGGCTACTTTTGCATCCGCCAGCTTGATATCGGCCTTAACGGTCGTTGATCCCGCAGTAAAGGACACACCATCGAGTGTCGCTACAATAACCCGATACCCGGACTTTTCCAGTGTATCCTTCATTACCCCGGCTTCCTTCTTGAGCATATACTCCAAGTCGCCGGATGTTTGGGCATTCCTCATGAAAAGCAATACTTTGGGAGCGTTCTGCGCATATACATGTGAAAGAATGAAGGTGCTGATTAGTGTCGCGATCAAAAACCGTTTCATACTATCCTCCTCTTTGAAACAGATCCGATAAGGAAAAGAATCGATTAATTCAAAATCAATGTGTGTCTTGTGGAGCTGCGCGAACTACATTGATCGTGGCAACCGATTTAACCCAGCGTTCCGCAATTGTGTCATTTGCTACGATCAGTTTGAAATCTCCCTGGTCCTTAAGCGGCTGACCATTACAGCGATCAGCTACCAGAATCGGTGGTGGCTGCGCCGCAGAGAAAAGTTCAGCGCTTGATATTGTCGCGCGAAACCCATCAGCTGTTGCAATAACATATCCGACATCAGGCCCAGATGGCGATTTGGATGCGGAGAGTACATCGGGAAGAAGAGCGCCCTCACACCGAACCTCACCGTGATAGCCCATTGCATCGCCGACCTCTAGGGCACGCACTTCATGCCGAGGATACGGGTTCAGACTTCGTGCCGTTGCAATACTGGTATTACCGTCGCGGATTTCAATACTCTCTGAAACAGCCGGCTGGGATTTCGGCTGAGGCGGGGGCGAAAACAGCTCTACAACTTCTATGTTCGTTACACCATCAAGACTCCGGTCTGCATCCAGATCACGGCCGGCAATGAGCCTGGGGAAAATCTGCTTCCGGTTGAGTGCTGATCTCCAATTGTGATCACTTCTGTCCTTGTGACACGAATCGCAGCTTCTATTGGGTATTATTGGCTCGGCATCGAATGCCAGAACTACATCACTCGGTGCACGGAAGAGCAGTTCTCCATACGAGAACAATACACGCTTGCCAGATTCATTTTGCACCACAATGGCGAGATCGGTAGGACGCATGAAACTGCTGGACTCCTTTCTTGGACCAGCCATTGAAATCAGAGTTGTGAGCGGAACGCCGCGAAACTCAAAATCGCCGAAGAAACCTTCTGCACGATGATCAACACGACGGACAGAAACCGAGCCAAAAGTCCTAAGATCACGAAGTCCCAGGCGCAGAGGCTGACGAACAAGTCCCGTGATGCTGACTGTGCCAGGCGACTTTGCACCATCCGTACCGGTTTGCCCACTGCTCCGCGCAGCGCCATCTGGAAGCTGTGAGCCGTTGCTCAAGGGCAGTCCACCCATAATCACGAGAACTGCGAACGCAAAAACGGCCATGCACGTCATCCATGGATGAGCCGAGATTTTTCTCTTCATTATCAATCCTCCCAGACTTTTGCTGCCAATCACTCCAGTCACCTAATGTGGATTTGTATGACACGGATTGCAAGTCATTACGACGAAAACCATGATTGTGCCTGGAACGACTTAGGATGCACGCAATAGATGCGCCAGATCTCAGTCGCACCAGGCCGGCTGATGTGGGTTACAAATTGCGTGGTAGTATGGACCAGATACATGGCAATAGAAGGCGGCCTGGCCGATTAGTGGATCCAATCGGAGGAGGATCGTATGGCGACTGTGAGTGAGTTGAATCGTTTTGGAGAAGAGATCGAAAGATTAATGCTGCTGCGGACGGCTCCCTTAGCAGTGAAAATGCTCGAAAAAGAATCCGATATTCCTGAAGGAGCGATCAGACCAAAAACAGATCAGGGCTATCATTTAGCTCAATGCCAAGCCTTTTCCATATCCAGAAGGAAGGGCCAATCCATTGCTATGCTCAAAGATGATAACTGGTGCTGGGGACCGCTGATCGCCTATGGATTGGTGAATCCGGAAATTGCCGAGAAACTTCCCGAACTGAAAGACGCAGTCAAGCAAATCCCTCTCATCGAGTATGGAAGGTACGTCGGGATCGTTTCGGCTCCGCTGAAAACGGCGAATTACCTGCCGGACGTCGTCCTTATCTATTCGAACAATGCCCAGTTAAACAATATCCTCTGGGCTCTGTCCTTTGGAGGCGAAGGGCTCATTAACTCACCCATGTATCCGATTACTTCCTGCGCTTTTTCGGTTGTGCCTGCCCTCTCAGGCCAATACTGCATCACGTTGCCGGATCCTGGTGAACTTGGGCGGGCGCAGGCGGGAGAGGATGAAATCATATTCTCATTGCCGAAGGACAGAGTCGAGGGATTGGTGGCTCAATTGAGGATGTTCGAGGAAAGGAAGATGGGATACAGGCATAATGCCCTTTGGGAGGTCATGCCTGATTTCCCTCGGCCTGATTTTTACAAAAGATTCTATCGCGAGTGTGGATTGGAAGCGGACGATGTTCCGGCATGGCCCGCTCATTAAATATTCTCGGGTCAAGGTCAAGGGGCGCCCGGTCGGGCATCCTAACTGATATTGTTTCGCAATCTCCGATAATAGGAATCGGAATGGTAGAGAGCCGCCAGAGGGTTATGTGCCAGAACCCTATCCTTTACCGCCAGCACGGTCAGCGGGACATCGCAATATTTAATGAACAGGGTGTCATGCCCGATGCAAAGCCCCAGCATGATGGCCATGTCTACCTGCGAGCGGTTGACAATCATTGCCTGTGCAATGGGATTGCACATGGTTTCCCAGTTTCCCGGCCCTACAATTTTCTCGTCGGCTTGAATTCCGATCTCCTCTTTGGGAACGCATCCGGCCTTGCATTGCACTGAAACGATTTCAAATCCGTTCTTTTCCAGGATGTCGGTCAAAATGCCGGCCTCCATCATCAACCCGCCGCAGTGCGCAATGCCCAGTTTCCTATAGTTGCATTTTCTGGCGAATTGAATGAGTTCCTCGATTCGAGGGAGCTTTGCCCTGACCCCGTCCGGGAGACGTTCGAAACACTGGAATTCCTGCACTGAAGCGAGCCGGGCAAATTCTCTTACTGCCGATTTATCGTATTCCGCCGCAGCTTCAGCAAAAACCTCGGGCATCAGTTTCATTGGGCAAAAACCGGGCAACTTCTCGAGTGAGGGGGCACCCTCACTCATTTTACCACCCCGGTTTTCACAGATCTTGGTAGTACAGCGTGCACACTGGGGATAGGGATTCCTGGCCATAGAGGAAACTCCTTATTAAGCCTCAGGCTATCACGAAAAGCATCAGGCGAAAGGGCGAAAGCAATCCGGCAGGAGTAGGCTCCAAATCAGGCTTGCTCAAACTCCTTTGGTTGAGGGGTCGGGCTTTTTACGGGCGTCGGAAGACAAAAGGCTGCCCGACCCTTGTGGAATGCGTGTCGCCGTTGATATCAGCAACGCGCGCCAGGTCGAAATCCAAAAAACTTCCTGTTGACGGTCCTGAAAACATCGGTGTTTCACTTTTGCTTTAACGCAAAACCCGTACCAAGGCCCCACACCAGCGAAATACGAATCACTTTTGGTATTTATTTAAAACGACAATTGCAAAATGCAAGACTATTGGTTAGCTGGCTATGGCAAATTGCGCAGTGAATTGGCAATAGCATCCAGGATTGGACGAGCGAATCAGGGGATGCGCGCATTAAATGGACTAAGATGAATTGACTGGCACGCTCGTTGCCTATATGGAACCTGGCGAAATCGTTTTGATCGAGGAAAGACTAAGAAATGGTTCGACACTATTGCTAAAATAATAGCAGAATTTGCACCAGTTGCTGTTTCCCCAAAAACTAAAAAGTATGAACCTCAGCGTGTCTAAGAGATGAAAGTCGCGATACCATTATGGCAGGGGCGTGTTTCGCCGGTTTTCGATGAGGCAAGCCGGATTTTGCTTGTTGATATTTCCGATAGCCAGGAACAACATAGGAAAGAAGAATATCTGCCGGACCAAAATCCCTTCGAACGCGCCCGACTGCTTCCGAAGCTTGGAGTCGACCTCCTGATTTGCGGAATGATCTCTCAAACTCAACAGGTTGCAATCAGTGCGTCTGGAGTTCGCATAATTTCCTGTATCTGCGGATCAATTGAAGATGTTATTGCCGCACTTCTCGAAAACCGAATCGACTGCAGCGAGTTGCGGATGCCAGGCTGCGGCAGCAATAGACAAATTCGCAAGTGTCGGCGTAATTCAGGCAGAAACCAACCCATGGAGAAAACATGAAAGTCCTCATAGTCGGTGGCGTAGCCGCCGGGCCAAAAACAGCATCGAGAATCATGCGCATGAGGCCGGATGCAAAAATTACTATCATAGAAAAGGGCTCCTTTCTGTCGTACGCCGGATGCGGGCTGCCCTACTACGTATCCGGTGAAGTGAAACAACAAAGAAATTTAATGGAAACACCCGCCGGCGCTGTAAGGGATGCCGCTTTCTTTTTGAGCGTAAAGAACGTGACGGTGCGAAACGGCACGGAAGCCCTGGAGATCGACCGCCAGAACAAACGCGTGCGGTCTCGGGTGCTGGAGACCGGAGAGGCGTTCTGGGCGAGCTACGATAAGCTTGTTGTGGCAACCGGCGCCACTCCCTTCATCCCCAATATTCCCGGTGTGAATAGTAAGAATGTCTTTACGCTGCATGGCGTCCATGATGCTGAAGGTATAAAGAGCATTCTGGCTGAGCACCTGGCAAAAGACGTGGTAATTATCGGCGGCGGGCTCATTGGCGTAGAAGCCACCGAAGCAATGGCTACACATGGTTGCAGGATAACTATTGTTGAAATGCTCCCTCAGATTCTCAATATGCTCGATTGGGAGATCGCACGCTTGGTCGAAAAGCACCTGGAATCCAAAGGGGTCAGAGTGCTTACGGCGACCAAGGCTCTGGCGCTGGAAAATCGGGATGGAAAGAACGATGCTGTAAGCCATGTACGAACGGATAAGGGGGATCTTCCGGCCGATATGGTGATATTGGCGGTCGGCGTGCGTCCCAACACAGCGTTAGCCAAAAAAGCCGGATTAGCGATTGGAGCTACAACAGGCGCGATTCAAGTGGACGATCATATGCGCACCTGCGATCCGGATATTTATGCGGTTGGCGATTGTGTCGAATGCAAGGACCGTTTGACCGGGCTGTCCTGCTTTGTTCCGCTTGGGTCCACCGCTAACAAACAGGGACGTGTGGCTGCCGTTAATATCTGCGGAGGCAACGATTCTTTCCCCGGTGTGCTGGGAAGCACCGTCTGCAAAGTATTCGACTTCTGCGTTGCTCGCACCGGTCTCACTGAATCCGCTGCGAAGGCTCTTGAATACGAGGTAATCACCGCCACGGTGCCTGGGCCGGACAAAGCCCATTACATGCCTGCAGCAAGACCCCTGCTTATGAAGATTGTGGCGGATAAAAAAACGGGAAAACTTCTGGGGGTACAAGCTACCGGTCCCGGCGAGGGTGCAAAGCGCATCGATGTAGCTGCGACCGCCATCACCGCCGGGATGACGCTGGATGATGTTGCGAATTTGGACCTCTCGTATGCGCCACCCTATGCCCCGGCAATGGACAACCTGATCACGGCCGCCAATGTAGCCCGCAATAAGCGGGATGGGTACATGGTTGGAATCTCCGCCGAATCGGTCAACCGTAAGATGCAGGCAGGCGAAGACTTTATTTTTCTCGATGTCCGCTCGCCACAGGAACACGCTCAGGTTCGACTGCCGAATTCGACTTTGATTCCACTGGGCGCTCTAAGAAAAGCTCTGTCAGAATTACCGAAGGACAAAGAGATCATTACCTTCTGCGCCATTTCACTGCGTGGGTATGAGGCATCTTTGATTCTCAGATCTGCTGGGTTTTCAAATGTGAAAGTGCTGGATGGGGGAGTGGCCATGTGGCCTTACGAAAGGGAGATGTAGTCAATGCGGCAGGAACTCAATACACGTTTTCTGCAAGCTGATAAGACGAGCTGTTCCTTTCAATCGCAAGGAGTAAAACGATGAAAAGCAAGTTCTCTCGACGTGAAGCACTGCAGTTGGGATTGGGCGCCGCAGTGCTTGGAGCCTGCAGCCAGGCACTACCCGCTTCTAAAGCAGAACCAAAGTCCGACCAGGAGGAAGGGAACCGTGTGGCTACCGTATGTGAGTTCAACAAATATGGCGAAGAATTGGAAAATGCCATGATCCTGCGAACATCTCCGATAGCGGTAAAAATGTTGGAGAAGGAAGCGGATATTCCAAAGGAGGCGATACGGCCGAAAAAAGACCGTAAATACCATATAGCCCAATGTCAGGCTTTCGCTATGTCGAGGCGGGAGGGGACAACCGTGGCGATGTTGAAGGAAGATCATTGGTGTCCGACGGCTCTCATGGCTTACGGAATGGTAGAAAAGCCGGATTCCATGGCAAAGTTTGGGGGAGAATCCTATCTGAGCTTCGAGGTTGGGAAATATATCGGCGTGGTTACAGCGCCTCTAAAGAGTGCGACCTTTACGCCGGATGTTGTCCTGGTTTATTCGAATCCCGCGCAACTCAGGGGTTTGCTTCTGACGATGATGTCGGATGGTGCGTCTCAAGTCAGCGGCCATTTCTTCCTCCCATCCTGTGGGCATTGCGTCGTGGATCCCATTAAAACCAAAAAATACGGCATTGTGCTTCCAGATCCCGGGGAGTACCAGAGAGCTCTGACGCTGGAAGAAGAAATAATATTCGCAGTTCCGCAGGAAAAGATGCCGGGGCTGATGGCAGGCTTAAAAAGGGGCAGCAGAGTGTATTCCCATCGGGATCAACATATGTCCATGCTCCCGGATTTTGAACAACCGCAATTTTATAAGGATCTGTTTAAAAGCTGGGGATTGGACACCAAGTAAAGGGCGAGACCGCAGCGATAGTTCGAATGCCAATTCCTCAATGAATGCATCGCCTGCATCGCGGCGCCTTGCATCTGCCCGCCCGGAGCTCGCGCCAGAGTGTGAAGTTATTTTTGCGCAGCCCTTAAGCAAACAAGAACCCTATGATCACCTTTTTGACCTGCGCTTGGCTGTAACGGTTGAGGGAAGGACATCAGCTACATTGCTGCCCTCGATGCTCCGTCTCCTGTGTCGCTCTCTTCGCCATAGCGAATTGAACTCACTCACAGTTGCATTATGACCTGAGGAATTTCCAGAATAAGGGATGGCTGATTTCACTGTCTCTACCAAATCACGATCGACAAACGTTGCTGAGGCTCATGCCAGTATCAGCCCATTCTGTTCCATTTCGGCTTCCAGTACACAAGGCTTGTGTTTCGTATTCCCTGGTCTATGCCTTTACAACTGCGGGGCGATCGGTGGCAACCGGAAGAAGAAAGCGAAAAACATGCTGGCAGCATTATATCCTCTCTTGCGGACGTGCTACTGAGGCGGCGCCTCTGAGAAGCTGGATCCTGCTCCCCTGGAAATAAAACAAATGGATGCAAAACATCACAAGCAGCACCACTCCAAATGTCCCCACGATCGTAGCTCCCGTGGGCAGGTCGAGCAGAACGGAGAAATAGACGCCCAACGCCGATACCAGCGTCCCCATGGTCCAGCCGATTGCGAGACGACGTCCGATACCGTCCGCAAATAACATGGCGCCTACGGACGGAACCACAAGGTAGCAGAACACCAGCAGGACACCCGCAATCGCGACCGACGAAGTCACCACGAAGCCAAATGATGCATAAAACAGGAAATCCCATAATCGAATCTTGAGACCGCTGGCTTCGGCCGCCTCCGGATTGGTTGAAATCAACAGGAACTGCTTACGGAAAACGTAGTGGAAGATCCCGATCACACCATACAACAATGCCGTCTTTGCGACATCGTGCATGGAAATAGCCAGGATATTCCCCACGAGCATATCTTTGAGGTGCTCTGTCTCACCCGTAGCTTTGCTCATGGCCAGAATAGCAGTTGCCGAAGCTACTGCGTAAGCGATGCCGATAAAAGCCTCCAGCGGGATGTGACTGCGCCGCGTTCGAGCGAATGTAAAAAGGGCTGCCCCCACGAATGTGAAAGCCAGGCTTAACCAATACGCTCCGACGCCATGAGGGTCCATGCCAACCAGTATGGCAATCGTAGCGCCCAGCGCGGCGATCTGGGCCAGTGCCAGATCGACAAAGATAACGCCGCGTTCCACCACGTGCACGCCCAAGTAGGCATGAATGCCGGTCAGGATTAGGCTCGCGAGGAATGGCGCCAGCAAAAACGAGAGGATCTCCATGGCGCTCCTTAATGACCTGACTGGAAGGCTTTGATTAGCAATCCTATGTCATAGTCGAAAAGCTCAAAGTAAGTCGTGACCTGTTTCTCGCCGCCAACGGATGGCAGATACACTACAACCTGAGCGCCTGTCTCGCGCCCAATCGACTGCGGTGTTTTTAAATCGAAATATGGTTCCACCAAAACCACCTTGCAGTTCTCCCGTTTTATCACCTGGATCAGTTCGATCGTGTGGCCGGGCGTCGGTGGAATTCCCGGCCGCGGCTCCACATATCCGATTACATCCAACCCAAAGTGCCTGGTGAAGTTGGGGAACGAACGGTGATACGTGACTACCTTTCGTCCGCGATACGGCCTCATTTCGGCATCCCATTTCTGCTCCGCTGCACTCAGGCGCCTGTCAAAGTCCTGGAAGCGTTGCTGGAAATATGCTGCATCGCCCGGATCAAGATCCTTCAGCTTGTTGGCAATACCACGCGCGATTCGCCGCCCATTTTCGGGATCGAGCCAATAGTGAGGATTGCCCAACGGGTGGACATCTCCCTCGGCGCGTGTCACGGCGCCCTGCGGTATTTCAAGGATCTCGGAAAACTGCGAGGCGTCCAGATAGCCTGGAGCCCCCACCTGGATTCGCGGATTACCACTCTGGGTGATCAGCGGTGGCAGCCAACCGATTTCCAGCTGCAACCCGACGCTGACTAATAAATCGGCATGGCGCAGCCTCAATAGAAAACTGGGCTTGGCTTCGACAAAGTGCGGGTCCTGATAGCCCTTAGCTATGGATTCAACGTTGATCTTATCGCCCCCTACCTCCTGGGCTAGGGCCGCCATGTCGGCGGTAGAAGTAACTACATTCAGATTTTTTGCCTCGGCCGCAGTTGTCAACACCACGGCGCAAAGCAGTAGCCAGAACAAGAGGCTAACCGCCAAACTTGTATAGTTCCGTGTCTTCTTCATGAGCTTTTCCTAAAATGGATGGGCTCCGTGTGCCCCTAAAGAAAACTGCACCTGCATTAATAGTTCATGCGCGTCGATGTTGTTTGCATAACGGGTGAAACGATACTGGCCGCGCACCTGACTGAATTCACTCGGCCAATAGGTGACCACCAGGGAACCGCCCTGGTCTGTAACATTGGTAAGCCGGTTGCGGTCGGAGCGGTCGAAGCGTCCGCCCAGGAACCAGCGCCGCCCCAACTGGTAATCGGCGGATGTATAAAAGCCGAAGGCACGCTGCTCGAGGGGAAGCTGCTGGCGCTGGCTCCAGAAGAATTCGCTTCGGAGGACAAATGAATGATAAATGGATCGGCGCAGCGGTTTCCACCGCATCGTGGCGTCTATGCCATAGAGTTGAGTCAGGAAGTTGCTGCCAAGGTCGTTATGGCCGCGGGCATAAGAGACACCAAGATCGAGATTGGTCGATTCAGAGATGTCTTTGTACCCTCGCAAGTGGATTACCTGGCTCAAATCGCTCTTGCTCGATGCCGTGAACACATCGGCCGAATCGCCCCGAAAGAGCTGCCCGGTCGCCTCAAGAAAAATCCCTTTGGGCGCCGGCAGGATGCGCTGGATAGAGAAGCCGGCGTCGTTAATCCCATCCTCGCCTCCAACGAGGTTGTAAGTTACCAGCGGGCGGTCAACCCAAGATAGTATGTGGTTGTGCAGCGTATTCACCTTCCCGAAGGCAGAGCGCATCTTGCCCGCCCTCGCCACAAAACCGGCGGGCAACGACGTAAAGGTGATGTATCCCTCCTCCAGGTTGACACCATCTTCTCCGAAGGAAAGGAAAAAGTCCCCACGCGCGTAAGGATCCAGAATCGCCTGCAGACCGATTTCCGATTCGTGCATTTGCATCGAGGGTGATGGCTGAATGGGATTGTGTCCGGCGACACCGATAAAGTCTCCAATCACGCTGATATCGGGGTTCAGCGCCTTGGCCGCACTGCCCTCGGCGCCTCCCAATGCGATTGGCTGTTGGGGAGCGGCGACGAGCGCTGGTGCGCTTACTTCCGAATGGGGAGCCGGTTGTGCCGTGGCCTGCTGATCCTTGAGCTGCCGCATCTGTCCCTCCATCGCAATAATCCGGTCTTCAAGGTCACTTATCTTTTGCAGGAGAGCCGAGATATCCGGCTGGTCCGGCACCGCTTGTGGATTGGTGCTTTCCTGGGCAAAAAGCGACGTTGCGAAAAGAACCTCCGCAATCGCCAGCCGGATCACATATCTCATTTTGAATTCTCCTTTATGGACGGGATGGTGAGATGCGAAGGTCAATCTCTTGATCATGGATCATGACGATAGCCTCGCTCGGCTCGACTACCGTTTCTTGAATGGTTGTTCCTTGAGCCCATCCTCGCGCCCCCTGACCCCAGCCTGGAATCGATGGTTTGTGATTAATGGTAGGCGTCCGTCGCTCCACTCACGCCTGGAAAACCTTTTTTGGAGATCCTGAGCGCCCCCGGTTTATGAACTTTGCAGAAGCTCTTACCAGGACTTTTCCGCTCTGTTCGATTTCGGCTTCAAGTACGTAGAGCGGCGGCTCGTATTCGCGAAGCCAGGCCTTGACGCAGGCGGTTTGATCAATGTTAACGGGCAAAACGAATCGAATGGGGCATTAGTGTCCGCACTGGCCTTGATGTGCCCGGCAAGAATTTTCCATAGAGAGTTCCTGGAGCCGATTGTCTGCGAGCAGAGCCACGTTTTCCTTAACTGTCATGGCTCCGGCGCTATATACCTTTATTCCCATCGCATTCAATTTCATCAACGCGCCCCCACCGATTCCGCCAACAACCATGGCGTCGATCTGGTTCCCGTTGAGAGCCATTATTGGATTGCACGCACCATGCTCATGATGCATGTTCCTGTTGTTCAAACCCAAAACCTCATTCAATTCAGTGTCGACAATTATGAAGGCGGGTGCTGAGCCAAAGTGACCATATACCGTGCTTTCCATTCCTTCGTTAACCTGCACTGCAAATCCTATCTTCATCAATTTCCTCCAACAGTGTTACCGCTGATACCCATAGGCGAATTTGGTTTGCCACAATAGAAACCTCTCACTGGATGGGATTGCGGAAACCACTCCAATCCCTTGCAATTTAAGGGCCTGATTATATCCAAAATATAGGCGGCTAATGTTCGCCCTCATTGCGGACCTAGCCTTTTGGCTCCACCTGGATTGCCGAAGCTGGCGCTTTTGCAGGGCAAAACTCCATCAATTAAAAAATTCTCCGGCTATTGCAGAATGCACTCACGGGAATATAATGAACGTGCAAAATGCAATAGCTGGAGTTGACATGCCCGAAGATTTGGACGGCAGGGAAAAAACAATACTGGATTCTATTAACGAAGGTGTCTTCACGGTCGATCTGCAATGGCGCATTACGGCCTTCAATCGGGCCGCGGAGCAAATCACAAAAGTGAGTCGCCGGGAAGCAATAGGCCGGCAGTGCTGTGATGTCTTTCGAGCGAACATCTGTGAAAATGCCTGCATTCTAAGGCGCACGATGTCGAGCGGCAAACCGGTTCTCAATGCCACTGCCCATATTTTCAGTCAAACAGGGAAACGCATTCCAATCAGAATCTCAACCGCCGTTCTTCGGGACGATGCGGCTCAGGTCATTGGGGGAGTCGAGACGTTTCAAGACCTAAGCCCTATTGAACAGCTGAAAAAGGAATTGCAGGGCAAATACACATTCGAGGATATCGTCGGCCGCAGCGCCATTATGACGAAGCTCTTCGACATCCTTCCGCAAATTGCGCAGAGTGTCAGTACGGTGCTCATTGAAGGCCCAAGCGGAACAGGCAAGGAGCTCTTTGCCAGGGCCATTCATAACCTGTCGCCTCGAAACAAGAAGCCTTTCGTTGCAGTGAATTGCGGGGCGCTGCCCGATACGCTCCTGGAAAGCGAATTGTTCGGACATAAGGCGGGTGCCTTCACAGATGCCAAACGCGAAAAGCCGGGACGTTTTGCACTGGCGAACGGCGGGACGATATTTCTTGATGAAATCGGAGATGTCTCGCCGGCAATGCAGATCCGCCTCCTGCGTGTGCTCCAGGAAAGGACTATCGAGCCACTGGGGTCGGTGGAGCCGCTGAAAATCGACGTTCGAGTCGTTGCTGCTACCAACAAGGATCTAAGCAAGCTCGTACGCAACGGCAGTTTTCGCGAGGACTTGTATTATCGAATACGAGTGGTGAGTCTAAAACTGCCCAACCTCAGCCAACGCCGGGAGGACATTCCTCTTCTTATCGATCACATCGTATCCAAGTTCAATCAGCTCCAGGGAAAAGACATTCAAGGAGCTTCGGAAGAGGTCATGGCGCGATTGATGGAGTATGAGTACCCCGGGAATGTGCGGGAACTGGAGAACATCATTGAGCAGGCGTTTGTGTTGTGCCGGGACAGGATTATAGAATTGCATCATCTCCCGGCCGAGCTTCGGCCTATAGGTCCCGCAAAATATGCAGGCACTGGTCCGATGTCACTGGAGTCGATGGAGAAATTACTGATTCGCGAAGCTCTCCTGCGCCACAAAGGAAATAGGACAAAAGCTGCCTATCAGCTTGGAATAAATCCAAGCACGTTGTATCGAAAGATGAAGGTGCTGAGCATCAAGGAAGGGGACGAGAACACATAAAGCATGACTCTTTCGAGAAAGGTCGGATATTCGCCGGCCGGTAAAAGGAACAGACTTTTTCATGCATCTTCAAGAATGAGGTTGCCACTTCACCTATTCGCTGTGCCTTCTTCAATGTTTGCCGGCGTTGTCGGATATCCCCGCCGGCGCCACGCTTCAAAACCGCCTTCCAGCGGCCGCACCCTCTCGATCCCGTTTTTTCTCAGCAGCAGCGCCGCACGTGCGCTCGTAGCCTCGTTCGGTCAGGTGCAGTAAAGAATCACATCTTTGCCGCGCGGCAACAGGTCGCTTTTGTCTCCCAACTCCAACGCATCTAAGTGCAGAGCCCCCGGAATTGTTTCCGGCTCAGCTTTAAAATCGTAAGCATCCCGCAGATCCACGATAACCGGACTCTCGCCGTCATCCAGCTTCTGCTTCAGTTCCCCCACGCTGATCCGATTTCTATTCGTTCTATAGGGATTATGTTCTGGCATAGTTTGTGCAATAGAGAACTTAGAGGGGGAGTTATGCTTCCATGGGAGAATCCCGAACTGCATATCGTTGCTAGTGCCATCGGAGTGATCAGGACGCCATTCCTGGAACCTGCCGGCACGCCCATCCAATCGGTTTACGGTGAAAGCATTGAAGGTCAAGTCTTGCTCTATGAGTCATATGCCGCAGCGCTCGATGATATTGAGGATTTCGACCGCCTTTGGCTGATTTGCTGGATGGATCAGGTTAATGAATTCAAGCCACAGATAATTCCCTATCGAGATGACCGGGAACATGGACTGTTTGCCACTCGGTCGCCTGGCAGGCCCAATCCAATTGGCATGTCAGTAGTCCGGCTTCTCAGGCGAGAGGGCGGAACGCTTTACATCGCGGATATTGATATGGTCAACGGCACCAGGCTACTCGACATAAAACCCTATATCCCCGAATTCGATTCCCATCCCGGATGCAGAGCAGGTTGGGTCGACACGTACAGGGTGGATCGGCGCGGAGCCGATGACAGATTTCACAAATCAGCAAACAAGGAGGCGAAAGATGTCTCACGCTAGATCAAGCCAATCCCAGATCGATTCAAATCAGGACAAATCCTATTGCGTTATAGCCGATTTCTTTCTCTCCTTTGCCGATCCGACTACTTTGATGATTCTGGGCATTGTTCGCAAAAAAGAAATGACTTCCCGGGCTATTTCCCAAAAAGTTGGTATTGAACCCGACACCATTTTGGCTAAGTTGAAGGCAATGGAGCGGGGGGGGATCCTGGTTTCGTGTGTCAGGCATCAAAACATCCTTTACAGGGTGGCAGATCTCCACGTTTTAAAAGCATTCGACCGGATACTTGAATTACCGTTAAGAAAGATGACATGAACCGACTCTACGAAAAAAGAACTTTCGGGCACTACGCAAACGGGCAAGAAATACTCCAAAATAGGCTCTGTGGAGTCCATTCGTCAGACATTGAAATGAGGACAGGGCCATGAACAAACCGGGATTGGCCAAAAACGGCAAATGAGAATTATAGCTGCAGTTTCCAGAATCTTGTAGAAAGAGCCGCCATATTCCGGTTGATGGCTACTTTACAACCTTTACGTCAGATAGTGTGTAATCTGCACCCATGCCCATTTCGGCTGCCGCAGATTTTAGTGCATTTTGCAGATCGGGCAGCTTGACAGCCTTATCCTTTTTTACCTGAAATCGAACTGTCGATGCTTTGGAATCGACAAAAATGGAATCGATCGATTTAGTTTTTTCCATCGTCTCTTTAATGAGTGGGCCGCACTCCTCACAAACGATTGATTTAACTTTGGCAGTATATTTCCCAGCAGCCAATATGTCCTGAGATTGGGCAGCGGCGTCGAGCGCGACAAGGACAGCCAGAATGGCCAGAGCGGTTAGAATTCTGGAATAAGCCTTCTTTGTCAGTATCATGAATGACCTCTTATTGATCGAAATCTGTTGTCGAAAACGCAAACAATGCTGGCCGCGGATTGTATCAAAATGCAAAATAAAATCAGCGGTTATTTATCTGAGATCAGGTGACTGACTGTTTTTCGATTCGGGATATTAAGTCAAAAAGGCCAGAAGCGCGGCACAAGAACGATAATCAAAGCAAAGATAATCAAGACCAGGAAAAGCCCTACTCGTCCAAAATCGCTGAAGCGATATCCCCCTGGCCCCATAACCAGAACATTGACTGGATGGCTAACCGGCGTCAGAAATCCGGAAGACACGCCCAGGACAACTGTCATCACCAAAGGGTAGGCACTCAAGTGCAGCTGAGTTGCAATGCTGAATGCAATTGGAATAATCAATACAGCCGTTGCAACTGCCGATAGGATCTGAGCTAGAAGCAAAGAAACCAGAAATAAGCTGGCCAGCACGACTATTGGGCCCATTGGTTCAAGCCAATGAAGTAGATTATGGGATAACAAATCCGCCGTTCCGCTCTTTCCCATGGCAGTCCCAAGCGAAAGCATTCCGCCGATCATAACGACCGCTTTCCATTCAATTGCCTGATAGCCTTCGTCAATTTTCAAGGCCCCGGACAATATCATGACCAGAGCACCCGTCAGCGACGCAGCAGCAATGGGCAGTATTCCGAATCCAGCCAATAACAGCATAAGTCCCATTCCTGCCAGGGCCCATGGCGCTTTGTCCGGCCTGCCAATTTCACCCAAATTCCCCGGTTCTTCGAGAACAATAAAATCGCGTTCTTCGTTCAGGAGTTTGATGCGCCTCCGAGGTCCTTGCACAAGCAAGGTGTCTCCAAAACGCAAAGGAAGGTCCGGTACTCCGCGCAAAATGGGAACTCCATCTCGGAGTATCGCCAGTGTAAAAATCCCAAACTTCTGGCGGAAATGGATTTCGCGCAAAGAGCGACCGACAAAACCTGCATGAGGAGATATCAGCACCTCCACAACTCCGACAAATCTATCGGATAAGCTTAGATCCGTGGGCGATCCATTGGACTCGATTTCCAATCCGATGTTTCCCTTGACTCCTTCGAATAGATTCTGCTCTCCATCAATCAGCAGTCGGTCCCCGGAAAGGAGTATGTCATTTGCTTCCGGGGCTAACTTGAGTTTTCGGGCGCGAATGATTCCGATCACGTTGAAATTAAAATCACGCCCAAGCCTGCTCTCAGAAACCGTTTTTCCGTCCAGTGGCGATCCTGCCGGGATATGTGCCTCAAAAACCAAATCGGGAAGGTGGTACAGTTTCATCAGATCTCCCGCAAATCGATTTGTCCGCATCCTCTCTTTGGCAGGATGACTCGGCAGGAGTTTTCGTCCGAAAATGACCATATACAGGATGCCTGAAATCAGAAGAATGCTCCCAATACGAAAAAAGTCCCAAAGGCTGAAAGGGATTAGACCCCTTTTGTGTAGCTCATCATTCGCCAGGAGATTAACTGTCGTAAACAAAGTGGCCATGCCGCCCAGCATGGTTCCAAAAGAGAGCGGTATCATCAGCTTGGAAGGGCTGACCTGAGCTCTTCGAGCAACACTTTTGAGGCCGGGCAGGAGAACGGATGCAGAGGCGATGTTGTTCATAACAAGCGAGAGCATTGCAGATGCTCCCATGGTCAACGCTATCAATCGTGTTTCACTCCTACCCGCTGCCCTGAACAGATATCGTCCAAACCAGGCTGCAACGCCTGTGTTGGTCAGTCCGGCTGTCACAACGAAAATAGCTGCTATCGTAATAACTGCTGGATTCGCAAATCCTGCCAGGGCATCTGCAATATTTAAGACCTTGCTGAGCAACAATGCCACGACGACAAGCAAGGCGACGATGTCGGGACTATATTTTCCCGTAATAAAGAGAACGACTGCGGCTACAAGGATTGCAATGACAATCAGGATTTGCGCATTCATAATATCGCAGAATAGGATTTTGGATGCATCCAGGCAAGGGGGATTTGCCGCAAATTTCCTTTCTCTTAATCCCATAAATCTGGCAGAGTTTGCATCTCTGCTGGAGAATTTGCATTAATCCGCCGGGAAACAACCCGAATCTGACATCACCGCATCCCTAAAGACATCGCTACATGAGATAAACCCAGGTGGCATGCGGCATTATACGGATTGATCCCATGATCTGCAGGAAACACAATAAACAGACTGTGAGGACTGGGGGAAATGTCGGAAGAAGCTGAGAATTGTTGGTCGGCGAACCTGCGCTTCGGGCGCCGAGAAGGCAGAAGCCAGCCGGCGCCCCCCTTCCAAACGCCTGGGCTCAGTTTGTAGCGTTGCGCATAGGGCAATTACCGCCCATCATACCGCCCATACCACCCATCATGCCACGCATGCCGCCCATCATGCCGCTATTAGAACCGGCAGGTACTCCGTTGGCATCGCGCAGGTTTATGCTGCCGCTGGAATTCGTGAGCTGCGCAGCTATATAGGTGTCGGTGCTGTTCGTGGAAGGATATGCCAGCACGGACATCACATCGCCCTCCGCAATCTTGTAATTGGCCGCGAGCAATACCCGGTATGGGCCCGCCACAATGGTCACCACCTTATTATCGTTCAGCCGAAGGCCGAACGAGGGGAATCCCATGCCGCGTCCCATGTGCAAACCAACCACGGTTCCTACAAATGTTGCCTGTTTAGTGAGGTCAAGGTTAGCGCAGACCCCACTCCCCATAGGTCCGCCCGGCCCGTTGCCACAAGGCATGGACTGGGCAATCGCCCCGATAGAGAGAATCGCAGCGAGGGTGACCGCCCCAAGAATGATGTGCATTTTTCTTAACATTGTCAGTATCCTTTTCAAGTCTGATTGTTTGGCAATAATTCCAGTATTAAATATGCACGACTGGTGCCAGCCGGTGGGACGGCAAGTTCTATACGTTTTAAACCTTTGATGGAACGGTGCTTGTCTTTTTAAGAGTCTGGGTCTGTATCTCAGGCGCAGCGATCTGAGGAGGATGGAGAGTGCAGACTTTGCGTTTACAGGCCACGCAAAATGCAAAATTTGCATCCGGCGCAGCATCGTTGCCCTCCCAGCTTATCCGGGGAACTTAATGCTCACAGGCAAATGTTGCTGTTTTTTGCACTTCCTGAGCGGTCTGGGACGCAATAAAATGTTCCGTCATCGCCTCGACAAATAAGTGGTGCACAGATTGCCTTAATTAGATCGTACATAAGAGTCCGACCAGCACAGACAGGGACGGTGAAATGGCATCAAAGAAAGTCTTCCGCCCGGCTTTATCCGGAAGCAAACTCAATCCTTTTCCGATCGGAGCCTTTCTTCTCCTCGTTCTAGCCGTTTGTGTTGGGCTGGCATTGAGCGCCGGATATATCTATTTCACACTTTCACGGCTGCGAACCGAGTACTTGCAAAATCGAGCCAATGAGATTGGTCTGGCGATTGATGCCCAGGCGCGCGGCCCCGGCCGGCGGAACAATCCCGCTTTCTGGCAGAGCCTGCTCGATGATAACTTCAATAGTTTTGGAGCCTCACTCGCATTTGTTTCTCTGGTGGACCGAACCGGAAACGTGCTGGCCGGCAAGAACGCGCGCGGCACAACATACTT
>JAHFUH010000373.1 GCA_023265215.1 Acidobacteriota bacterium | reverse complement strand
GCTATCTTTTCTCCTGATTCGCGAAATCTGGCGATATCCCCGATCAAATCCCGGATGTTGCCGTGGTATTTTCTTGTCAATTGTGTGGAAATATAGATGGAAGGGGATCCAGGGTCCGCAATCCCAAGTTCCTCGATTTCCATTCGTGGGAAACGATCCAGCGAAGAATTCAGGTCGTCGGCTGTTATGTAAATCTGCTCCGGAGCCAGGACGGGTTTGTGCGCTTCGATTCGATCCACGAATTTTTCATATAGTTCCGAGTGATGCTTGGCCAGAGTGCTCTCGATGACTTCGCGCTCCAGAGTTACAATCCGGTATCCCGTAATGAAATCGAAAATACTATTTTCCAGTGGATCAATCGCCGGAAGCAGAAATTCAAAAGCGGGAAACATTTCGCTTTGCCGCGCGAGGGCGAGTTCTTCCTCGAGGTGTGGCAGGAAAGGCGAACTCCAGAGTGAAGGAACCTTTTCAGCCCAATCCCGCAGAAGATTCCGGCGGAAACAATATTCGCGCATTGGGATGATCTCAACCGAATGAACTGGTTCCACGGAACGCTGTGAATCGACATCGAAGACCCGAATGGATTCGATCTGGTCGCCAAAAAATTCAAGGCGGACGGGTTTGTTGAGATGCGGCGGGAAAATATCCAAAATCCCACCCCGAAGAGAGAATTCTCCGGGATCAGTTACCGGGTCATCCTCGATGTATCCGGATTCGAAGAGATATTCCCGTATCATTTCCGGAGACATTTCATCCTGCTGCTTCAGCATCAGGCAGTAGTTGAGAAAGCGTTCCGGGCTGTGCAGGCGGACGCAAGCCGCTTTGACGGATGCAACCAGGACGCGCGGGCCATCCTGAAGAAGCTGCCAAATGGCCCTGGCACGCGCGGCAGAGATTTCCGGGTGAGGGGACATGCCCCGGTAGGGATCCACTTCAAGAGCGGGCAGGTGTATTACTTCAATAGGAGATGGTGAGAGCAAGTCGATGTAGAACTGTATTTCCAGCGCCAGGTTCTGTGCCTCAGGATTGGAGGGGGTAATTACCGCGACCGGTCGTTTTTCGGTCAGAATGGCCTTTGCAATAGCCAAAGCTTTTGCGCCGCCCGTCGTTCCGGATGTGCCCAGGACGCGACTTCCTTCCCGGAGGCGCGCCTCCAATTGCTGGAAAGCACCGCTTCCTATTGCGGCTTCAAATACTCGCTTCAATTGATTCACGGCAAAACCAGTGTCGGAGCGCGGGCAGGGCCTTTTTTAAGCACAAGATTTTGTTTCACGAAATTGAGGCTCGAAGGGCCTGAAGTGAAAGTTTTGAGACAGGGCCAGTGTCCAGCCCGCATTGAAGTTATTGGCCGAAACGCTCAATAACTTTCCGGATGATTTCAGTTGTCGAAGATCCCTCGACCAAAGGTATGTTGAGCACGACGCCCCCTGCCTTCTCCACAGTATCGCGCCCCACTATTTCAGAAATCCCCCAGTCTGCGCCTTTCACGAGTATATCCGGAACAATTGCATCAATGATATTTTTGGGAGTCAGATCATCGAAAATTACAGTCAAATCGACGCATGCCAGCGCCGCCACCACTTCCGCTCTTTCCAATTCGGTCACGATGGGCCGGGATTTGCCTTTGATTTCACGGACAGACCGGTCGCTGTTGATTCCCACGATCAAGGCGTCTCCCAGAGCTCGAGCCGCTTTCAAGTACCGTACGTGGCCGACATGAAGAATATCAAAGCAGCCGTTTGAGAAGACAAGCTTCTCCCCTTTTTCCCGCAAACCGGCTCGCCAATGCACAATTTCATCTAATCGCTTGACTTTATCAGTGGACATAACAAGGATCGAGAATAGCAAATACGTTTCTTCACTACAAGTAATGTATCTTGCCACAGAGATGCCATTGATGCGAAACACATTGATGATCGCTTTCCTGCTCCTGATCGATACAGTTTCCTGCACTGTGCAGCCTTCTTTGCAAATCAAGGAAATATTCCATTCAGACACATCGGGATGGGCTCACGACGTGGCGCTTGAAGGAGAGGATATATATGTGTCGGACCGGCAGGGGGGATTCCGAGTCTTCGATCGAACCTGGAAAGTGACAAGGGTTTCTGCGCCGGTAAGAGATGTTATCTCGCTTGCTCCGAATTCAGGGACGCCTGTCCTGGCTTCCCGGTTCGAGGGATTGGTTTGGCTGTCTCCAACGGGACGAATTTACGATCGATATTCCATCGGAGATGTTGATATTGCCAACGCTGTCCAGGCTCGCGGCGCTCTCCTGTTCGCAGCCTATGGACTGCATGGGTTGGTTATAGCGCGAATGAGCCGGAACCGAATCCTGCCGGTTTCATCCTTGCCGACCGCGGGTTGGTCGCACGACCTCAGGCTTTCCCAAAACCAGGCACTGCTCGCAGATTGGACCCGAGGCATTAGAGTCGTCGATATCCAGAATCCGGAGAAGCCATCCGAAATCGCCTCTTTCCCAACTTTGGCCACGAGCATATCCCTGGCCGTCAAAGAATCGGACGGCAAAAGAATTGTAGCGGTAGCGGAAGGCCATGCCGGCATATCCTTGTTTTCCCTTGATTCGGATGGGCGTCCGTCGCTTTTAAGCCGCAATTTCCTGGGGCTTAATCCTGCCGATCCAATTCATCCCGAGTCGGGAGGTTGGGTGCACAGCGTCGCCTGGGCAGGCCGCTATCTCATAGCGGCAAATTGGAAACGGGGATTGGCTGTTCTGGATGCGACGGATTATAAAAAAACGGAACTTGTTCTGGAGTTGCCGACGGGTGGAACTGCGCTTGGAATCAAGACACTGCGCCGTAACGATGGGAGTTACCTGGTCTTTCTGGCAGACGGTGAAGCCGGCCTGCGGATCTTCAGCCTTCAATAAAAACGCCACAGATTCCACTGATATTTTATTTTCAGTGGAATCTGTGAAATCTGGGGCATTTTTATCGCCCGCGGGCGGGGGATATTGTGTGCAGTTTCCGTCGCGGACCTATCGCGACATCCACCTGGACGGGATTGTTCAGCGAAGTGCGGACGAAATTGTCCTTCAGATTAAGGCTCACGAAAAAACGGCAGGACTGTCTCTGATCATTTATCGAAACAGCCTCAGTCGGGATTTCGTTGACGCGTTCAATATGCGAGCGTGGCCCTGAGATGGTTACCGAAGGCGGCCTTATCTCCTTGCCGTAAATCTCGAAGCCGTGGGCAGGCGTTCCCCGGATCGGCACCGTGACAGGCACCTCTTTTGAGACTGTTTGCCGCAGAACGATAACAATGCTCGCCGGAATTACCCGGAGCACTTCGATTCCCGACCCTTTGGGGATTTTTACATTCTCCGGTCTTAACGCAACAACGTGTTCTCCTTCCGAGGTCCCCTGCAAATCAACAATGCAGTTCGGAGGCGGCTGGTTGAACCACATATTCGATAGTGCGGCTCCGCGCATGGTTACTTCGACAGTTTTTAGGCGCTCGTTGGTGATTTCCATGTGTCGAGGCAACTGCACTTCGAGTGGGACTTCAACCACCCGCTCCGGACCGGGCTCGCCCCGGACGAATAACCACAAAACCAGAGCCAAAAGAATGGCGATAGTTTTTAGTGACCAGTTTTTCAGGAAAATTTCTTTGATGAAGCGTTTCATACGGCTTTCGGATGCTGCTTGGTAAGATGAGAAATGCGATTTTTGGAACGCCCCTCGATGGCGTTCTTAAGAGCAGTTCTAAGACTGGCTCCGGTGAGGTCTCGAGTGATCTCGCCGCCTATCGCCAGAGATATTGTGCCTGTTTCTTCGGATACAATGATCGCGGCTGCATCGGTTTCTTCAGTGATGCCAATGGCTGCGCGGTGACGCGTGCCGAGTTCTTTGCTCAGATATGGGTCCAGCGTCAGCGGCAAAAAACACCCGGCGGCAACAATTCGATTTTGCTGCACAATGACGGCGCCATCGTGGAGAGGAGTGTTGGGGCTGAAGATAGTTACCAGAAGGTCGTAGGTCAGGACCGCGTCCAGCGCGATTCCGTTTTCAAGATAGTTCTTCAAGCCGATGTCTCGCTCGATCACCAGGAGGCCCCCGATTTTTTTGGAGGCCAGGGTTGTTGCCGCCAGGACAATTTCTTCGTAGTGGCCCTCATTGCCGCGGCGGTGGTGCCCGAGAATGGAAGCAGCGCCGATGTTCGCGAGTCCACGTCTTATTTCGCTCTGATAAAGCACGATGATGGCGAACACGATATAGGTGAGGATATTGGAAAGCAGCCACTGGACTGCCGCCAGCCTGTAATACCGAGTCACCCCGTAGAACAAAAGGAGCATAACGATGCCGAAGGTCATCTGCGCCCCTCTTGTTCCGCGAATCAGCAGGAGAAAACGATAGATGACAAAGGCGACCAGCGCTATGTCGATGAGGTCTCGAATAGAAAATGGTGTGAAGCGGAAAAATTCCAGCATTGAATCCATCAGCATACTGCTCCCAATGCTTGCCAGTGGACACGCCAAAGATTGCAAGACCAACACCGGGGAATTCCTGCGTTGAAAAATCTAAGAAATTGCTCTTGCTTGAACAATGGCATCCGTGACGTCCGCAACTTCCCGAATCGCAGCAACGTCATGCACGCGCACGATGTGTGCCCCAAAAATTATGGATGCGGCAACGGTGGCGCTGGTTCCCCAAACCAGTTCACTTGCAGGTTTTTTTAAAATGGAACCGATAAAAGATTTTCTCGACGTCCCCACCAGGATTGGGAAATCTGCCTCCGCCAGGCGGTGCAGGTTTCCTATAATTTCTAAATTCTGCGCCGCCGTCTTTCCGAACCCAATGCCCGGATCCAACACTATTCTGTTGGAGGATACACCGGAATTTTGAGCCCGCGCAATTGCATCCTGAGCCCAAATCTCAATTTCTCTCAAAATATCCGGGCTCGGCGGGATTGATTGCATGTTGTGCGGCTCGCCGCGCATATGCATCAGCACAACGGCCGCGCCATATTCGGCTGCCACAGAACCGATGCAGGGATCCTTTTGAAAGGAGGTGATATCGTTGATGATGGAAGCTCCTCGTTCCAGTGCGGACCGGGCTACTTCCGATTTCGAAGTGTCAATAGAGATCGGCAACGGATACCGGCTGCCTAAAGTCTCGAGGATCGGCAGCACTCGGTCCATTTCCTCTTGAACGCTGATCCCCAGAGATCCGGGGCGTGTGGATTCTCCTCCGATGTCGAGAATATCTGCGCCCTCTTTCGCCATTTCCCAGGCTCGTTCGACCGCAGCATCGCGTGTGAAATAGCGTCCCTTATCGGAAAACGAATCCGGCGTGGCATTCAGAATTCCCATGACCAATGTCCGGCTTCCGAGCTCCAGTACTTTGTTCCCGGCCTGCAGTTTAAAAGGTTTTTTCATGATTGGTCATTTTATAATAAAAAAAGCAACGGATTTCGCAGATTTCACGGAGAATAAAATATTCATAGCAGTGAAATCTGTGATAAAAATTTCCGTTTTCTTGTTATTTTAGCAAATTATTTTCCTGTATCGAGCGCCGGGCCGTCCTGCGAGCGCCGGCGTCTCGCCTAATGCCGCATAACTTTATAATTTTGCCTTGGCCGCATATTGAGCCGCGTAGCGGCGGTCTGATTTTAGCCCGGCCTTTTAAGGCCGGGGATTAGATGAGATGTGAAATCCGTCGCGTCAGCGACGGTTGACCTCAACCGATTAAATAACAATAAATTACAATTCATGTCAGGCGTCGCTACGGT
>JAHFUH010000372.1 GCA_023265215.1 Acidobacteriota bacterium | reverse complement strand
CGATGCGGGATCCGAGACGTGCAATAATTGACATGAGACGTTCGACAGTGAATCGTCCGAGGTCTGCATGTCTAATGCGCGAAAAGTCAGCCGCAGCAATTCCGGTGCGGCCGTGTGCGGCGCGTACGGTCAGGGCTTCCCGGTTAAGTGCCTTAATGATTTCGGCCGCCAGGATCGCCTTTAATTGTTCAATGTCTGCGTTTTTATGCCCAAGGTCGCGGAATACGTTTCCGCTTCCTCTTACAACCTCATGCTTTTCTCCCGTCATCGTAACATCTCCTTCAGTTTCTTCAGACGATCCCTAACCAAATCAACTTCATGCTCCGGCGTCTTTATGCCGCGCCTGGATTTCTTCTGAAATGCGTGGAGTATCCACAGCTCATCGGCGAGCTGCACCGCATAAACGACGCGATACGCATGCCCTAAGTCTACCAGCGGACATGTCCCATACCCATTTTGCCCAATCATCGGGCTCATCGTCTTCGACGTGCGAGGGTCATCTTCAACACGGGAGGTGTAATCAGCGTCGTGACAATCACCATAATTACAACGGCTGAAAAGGTTGCATCATCGATAACCTTTAATATTCTACCTGCACCGGCAAAGATAAGCCCGACCTCACCGCGTGGTATCATCCCGACACCTACGCTCAACCGGTCCAGTCCACGCTCCAAAACTCCAAGTCCACACACCTGCTTACCTATCACTGCCGCGAGGGTGAAACCCGCGGCTACACCGAGAACAGATAATTGGGCGAAGGTTTCCAGCCGAACTTGAATGCCCATAAGCACGAAAAAAATGGGCACCAGGAATGCAGACACGGGCTTGATGAGCTGCTCTATTTGGATATCTTCAGGGAATCCCCTGAAATGAACCTCCTCAAGAAGGAGCCCTGCTGCAAATGCTCCGACTATGGGCGCCAGGCCTGCTGCGTCTGCAATATATGCCATTCCAAAGCAGAACAGGAGAGCCGATATGATCATCATGCCCCCTGTGCGCAGTTTCGCCAGCTGGCGCATGATTCGCGGAACAAGAAAAGCACCAATCGTAAGAGAGCCTCCCAGAAAGAGAACGGCCACTCCGATCAAACGAAGGACTGCGCCGATATCCAGAGCGCGCCCCAATTCAGCGGCGTTAACAATGCCCGATACTACGGCAAGTATGATGAGTCCTAAAACATCATCGATAACGGCAGCTCCAAGTATAATCTGCGCCTCTTTGGTCTGGAGCCTGCCGAGATCTTTGAAGACCCTCGCCGTGATCCCCACGCTCGTTGCAGAGAGGACTGCACCCATAAACAAGTGCACGTAGCTGAGACTGAATCCCGGCACAGCTGCTGCAAGCGCGGAAGGAAGCTCTTTTATGAAGATCCAGCTGGCTGCGTATCCAAGGAAAAACGGCGCTATTATTCCCAGAACGGCGACGAGAAAGGCGGAACCACCGACTTTCATCATGCCTTGAACCGTTGACTCGAGTCCGACCTCAAAGAGAAGAATGATGACTCCGAGCCGGGCAAGACTCTCCACAATCAAAGCCCAGTTCTCCTGGACCGGCGTTACGCGCAGCGGTTCCAGAAAGCTCCAACCTGGATGGATCAAAATGAGATTGCCTAGGATAATCCCGGCAACAAGCTCCCCCAGAACGGCAGGTAATGAAAGGCGTTCGAAGAGTTCACCCCCCAATTTTGCGGCCATGAGCACAACGAAAAGAGCAAGAAGGGTCGGCGCAATTGAATCTGAATGTCCAACCCCTTTAGAGGCGAACGCAGGCGCGGAAAAAATAACTGTTCCAGCAATTATCCATAGTAGTTTCTTTATTGCCAGCACAATTCCCCTCAAGCCAAGCCTAATCCTGTGATTTCTGTAACGGCAATATCCAATGCCGGTAAATCGAAATTAGATCTTGGATTTCTGCCGCTCCTTTTCCTGTTGTTGAAGGGGAGAGGCGACACACCCTCGCTGTTTTGGTCCGACCTGTCAGCCTAAGGGCATGCGCAAGAATTACTTGGCATTTTGCTGCCGGCCCCCAGGCCCGCCGGCTAGGCGCGAGCGACGAGCACTGGGTCCGAAGGCCCAGCCATGCCGGGCTGCATGTAAGGAGTGAGCAACAACGCCGGCGGGCCGGCATCTGCTTCGTTGCCGCTCCTCGACGATGACACCGCATCGCCTGCGTCGCGTCGCCTTGCATCTGCCCGCCCGGCGCTCGCGCCAAAATGCCAAGTAATTCTTGCGCATGCCCTAAGCGAATGCTGCGTTGATGTGGGCGATGGCTTCGTCGATTTCGGCGCGGCTCTTCATGCCTACGACGACCGCGTCTACCAGGTTGGATTGCATTGCCCAGGTAAAGGCTTTCTTGCGGTCGGCGATATTCGTGAACTGGCCTTCTCCGATCATCTTCATCCCAATGATGCCGTGGCCGTTTTTCTTCATGACCTTGAGCTGTTCCACCAGGGCGGGGAAATGGGATTCGTTGCTGCTGCCGAAGACCGTCATTTCCGGCGTGTCGATATTCACGCCCTGAGGATTGACCCGTACCAGGTTGACGTCCACCCAATCGAGCGACGCGGCCTTCATTGTAGCCGGCAGGGAATGGCAGGAGACGCCGTGTGCGCGAATAATCTTCTTTTGCTTGGCTTCTTCCATGCCGTCTCTCAGGGACTTTGATTGTTCGTCCCAGTTCGGGGCAATCTGGCAGTGGAGCAGTACCGTATCAATGTAATCCACATTTAATTCTTTTCGGAAACGATCCAGGAGATCGCGTGCGTTCTCCGAATTACCCATGCCCATTCCCATGCCGCCAAAGCCGCCCATCACCATTATTTTCGACTGGATATAAAGCTTCTCTCTGGGGATGCCCTTGATTGCTTCGCGCACCCAGGGATGAGTGCCGTACGAGTCGGCGGTATCGATATAAGTGATGCCATGATCGTACGCATAATGAATCAGGTCATTGAATTTCTCATGTCCCAATCCGCGCTGCAGTTCACCACTGTTGGTGCCGCAGCCGAAACCAATGCGGCTCAGCTTTATTCCGGTTTTGCCGAGCGTGACTTGATCGGAATGCTGTCGAACCTGTTGCTGGGCTGGAAATCCCGGCGCGTGGGATGCAATGAACGCTGCACCGGCGGATACTGTTGCGTCCCTGATAAACTCTCGACGAGTAATTCGACTGTCTTTCATTCAGGATCTCCCAGCCATTTAATTAAGTAATTTTTCGGCCGCCGATCTGATTATGCGATTGCTATGAGCGTTGAAATAATAGCATAGGCATCTCAGCCATTTTGAAGTCTTGGCGCAAATATTCATAACTCCACAAAAGCCAGGAGCCAATTTATTCTGGCTTCCGGCTTCTTGCTTCTGGCTTCTGTTTATACATCTGCGCCGTAAGATATTTGCATGCGCCGAACGGCGTAGCGAGCGACCCACAACACCAGCGCGGTTAGTACGAGCAAACCGATGATGGACCAGGTGCGCGACGCCGGAGCTGCCGGAGCCAGCAGCAATTGAAGCAAGGCGGGCATGCTTTCATCTTTTGGCGCCGGGGTCGGGCACAAAGATTGAAGGTAATAGAGAACGCTCAGCTTTTGGAGAATGTCGGGCAGAAAACCGTTGATGCTTTCCCATCCGAGAAGCACAGCCGCTGGAATAATCGGATTCCTCAACAGCAAACCTGTTGCCAGAAAGACGCTTCCATAACCGATGCATCCGAGAGCTGCAGCCGTCGCGTACCAGAATGCATGAGCCATGCCGGAAGTCTGCCAGAAAGCACTAACTTCCGCGGAATTATGCGTATGCAGCATCACCGCAAAACAAAGCAGCGCTCCGCCCACAAAAATTACAACGGAGGCAATCAGGCCGGCGGCGTATTTTCCTGCCAGGAGCACCTCACGCCTGGCTGGAACAAGGAACCAGAAGTGCAGAGTCCGGTCCAGCATTTCCCCCCGGAACAGATTCATGAAAATGCCGAGGCATCCGAAGAAAATCGCCAGCCGGAGGTAAAAGTACTGGAACACTCCCGCGAAAATGCGGCGATCCTCCTCGAAGTTCAACAGCGGACTTACGGTGGAATTGACAAGTTTCCCATCCTCAAAATTCAGGCTTGCCTCACGGGTGCCGTCGAAATAAGAAATCTGGCGTCGTTTTGTCAGCTCACCGAAAAATCGCCATCCGGGTGCATTCACGATTATAGGAAAGTTTTTATTATCCTTGCTGGCCTGAACACTGATATAGGCTCTGTTCAGATCGGTTCTTTCTCCCCTGGCGACAGCATATTTTATGAGGATCCGCTTTAAGTTGTATGGGGCGCCCAAATCAACCTGAAGAAATCCGCTTTGTTCGTGTGTGCACCAGCAGTCGTCTTTGCCGCCATTAAGGCTGTTGTTGAAGGCTTTGTCCGGACCTTCCTCAGGCGTGCAAGGCCGGCTGCCCGTAGCCGGACGCTTGAGCGCAAGGTTGACGGAATCATTATCCCCGTAAATCGCGAATTCATAAATTCGCGCGGTGGGAGACGGTCCGCTGATTGCAGGGAAAGCAATATTCAGCCGGACAAATTGCGCCTCAACTCTGGGCTCAATTCTGAATGTGGCGACCCCATCCTTCTCTCTCCTTGGCACGAAGATCGGGCGCTCGGAATCGATAGGCGGCTTACCGAGGCGTTGCAGGATGGTTTCCGCCGATTCGCCGTTCCTGATGGTGTCCAGCAAAGCCGGCTGTACGAGGGCGCGGGTTGAGAGACGTTCCCGCCTGATCCGGATCACAACGTTGTGGCCAAAGAAAATAATGCATGGGAACAATGCCAGTCCATACACCCAGAACGCGCGTTTGGAGAAAAAAGCGCGCCTCAGTTCAATTCTCGCGATGGCCCACGCCTGTTTCAGCCGAGACTTATTGTCCATAACGCGATCCTTCGCCGATCAGGTATTCGTATAACGCGTCCACGTTGTCGTCTGCCGGAATCACCGCATCAATCCTCTGGCCATCCAGCGCTATGCGGCTTATTGAATGCGCAAATCGACCTCGATCCCGGGTCATGACGAGCAGGCCGCCGCGATCTTCATTCAAGCGTATCTCCGTCACATGGTCCTCGTTGAACAGCAGGGAAGCGACACGCGGCGCATTCTCGCAACGAATGATGAATTGGCTGGGATGCTCGTGAATTTCTTCGCGCACATCGCGAATTTTTCCCTCGGCGACTATCATTCCGTTGGAAATAAGAATGACCTGGTCGCTTATTTCGTCCACTTCCTGGAGAACATGGCTGGAAATAATCAAATGGCGTCCTTGTGCAGCCCAGGACCGGAAAAGTGCGATGGTCTCCGCCCGGATCAGCGGGTCCAATCCGTTGAGAGGCTCGTCGAGCAGCAGCAAATCGGGTTCGTGCGCGATGGCTTGCGCAAGGCGAATGCGTTGCCGCATGCCCTTGGAATAAGCAGCCATTCTTTTGTGCGCCGCGCTCGTGAGATTCAATCGCTCCAGCGCTTTCCACGCTTTTTTTTCCGCTTCGGTACGGCCGTATCCGAAAAGCAGCAAGGCGGTGGCAATAAAACTGAAACCGGTAGCCCAGCGCGGAGCGGAGTCATATTGCGTTGCATAACCTAGGATACGCATCAGATTTTCGGGATCGCGAGGAGAAATGCCGCGCATGCTGATGGAACCGCGATCCGGGTGAATGAGCCCCGTCATCAGGTTCATCAGGGTTGTTTTCCCGGAACCGTTCGGCCCGACCAGGCTTGTGATGCCCGGCGGTATGTGA
>JAHFUH010000371.1 GCA_023265215.1 Acidobacteriota bacterium | reverse complement strand
AGATTTGACCGACCTTGCCCGCAGGGGAAAACTTGATCCGGTAATCGGCCGTGATGACGAAGTCCGCCGGGTGATTCAGGTTCTTTCACGAAGAACAAAGAACAACCCGGTGCTCATCGGAGAGCCCGGCGTCGGCAAGACTGCAATAGTTGAAGGATTGGCCCAGCGCATCGTAGCCGGTGACGTTCCGGAGACGCTGAAAAAAAAGCAGATGGTCTCACTGGACCTTGGAGGAATGCTTGCAGGTGCAAAATATCGGGGCGAATTTGAAGATCGATTGAAAGCTGTGTTGAGAGAAATCGAAGAATCGGCCGGAGCGATTGTATTGTTCATCGATGAACTCCATACATTGGTGGGAGCGGGTGCCGCAGAAGGCGCGATCGACGCTTCCAACATGCTCAAGCCTGCTCTCGCCAGGGGGGAATTGCGTTGCATAGGCGCAACGACTCTGAATGAGTACAAAAAGTACATAGAAAAGGATGCTGCGCTGGAAAGGCGATTTCAGCCTGTATATGTTGGCGAACCTTCGGTGGAAGACACAATCGCAATCCTGCGCGGATTGAAAGAAAAGTACGAAGTTCATCACGGGGTCCGGATCATGGATTCGGCTCTCGTGGCAGCGGCGGTTTTGTCCCACCGCTACATTGCCGATCGGTTCCTGCCGGATAAGGCGGTAGATCTGATTGACGAAGCTGCTTCACGGCTGCGGATTGAGATCGACAGTATGCCCGTCGAAATAGATGAAGTCGAGCGGCGGGTGACGCAACTCGAAATAGAACGCCGGGCTCTATCGAAAGAAACAGACAAGGCTTCTATCGAACGCCTCGATGCTTTAAACACGGAGCTTGCCGAGCTGAAAGAAAAAAGTGCCCAAATGAAGCTGCACTGGCAGCAAGAGCGCGAAATCATCAGCTCAATCCGAGCTGTGAAGGAAAAAATCGAAAGGGTCAAAGCAGAGGAGCAGACGGCCGAGCGCGCGGGCGATCTTGGAAAGGCCGCCGAGCTGAGATACGGCACGCTCGTCCAATTGGAGAAAGATCTGGCGCAGCAGAACGGCAGATTGAATCAGCTGCAGGCCAGCAAAAAATTCTTAAAAGAAGAAGTGGACGAAGAAGACATCGCAGAGGTAGTTGCAAAGTGGACAGGAATCCCTGTCACCAGGATGCTGGAAGGCGAAGTTCAGAAACTGGTCCGGATGGAAGACCGCCTGCGCGAACGCGTGTTAGGTCAGGATGCGGCCCTTTCGGCTGTTTCGAATGCGATTCGGCGGGCAAGGGCCGGCTTGCAGGATGCCAAAAAACCGATGGGATCCTTCATTTTCCTTGGCCCTACGGGAGTCGGAAAAACCGAATTGGCCCGCGCATTGGCCGAATTTCTCTTCGATGATGAACGCGCCATGGTGCGGATCGACATGTCCGAATATATGGAGAAGCACTCGGTAGCGCGGTTGATCGGCGCTCCTCCGGGATATGTAGGGTACGAAGAGGGAGGCTATCTGACGGAGGCGATTCGCCGCAGGCCATATGCAGTAATTCTCTTCGACGAAATCGAGAAGGCACATCCGGATGTTTTCAATGTCCTGCTCCAGATTCTGGATGACGGCAGACTCACGGATGGCAAGGGCCGGACGGTAAGTTTTAAAAACACCGTTATCATCATGACTTCCAATATCGGCAGTCATGCAATCAGTCAATCTCCCGGAGAACTGGAAGCGGCTATGCCTCAGATTATGGAAGCACTGAGGAATACATTCCGGCCTGAATTTCTGAACCGAGTCGATGATGTGATTGTTTTCCAGAGCTTGACCAGGGACTTGATCAAAGGCATCGTGAAGCTTCAAATCAAACAATTAGAGATGCTGCTGGAGCAGCGGGATCTGAAGCTGCAGGTGAATCCGGATGCTGTTGAAGAACTGGCAAAAGAGGGCTTTGATCCGGTGTATGGCGCAAGGCCGCTCAAGCGGTTGATTCAAAAGAGAATTCAGGACCGCCTCGCGCTGATGCTGCTGAACGGAGAGATCCGTCCCGGGGACATAGTCACTCTCAACGTGGATAAGAAAAGCGGGGATTTTATTTTTAAAAATACGGCTCCCGGATCCCCGTTTCCAGTTCAGGGTTAAAATAATTCTGTAAGCGCCGGCGGGGACGCTTAATGCCACATAATTTTTGGAATTGAGGCCCAAAGGGCCGGCAATTAATAGCCCTGAGCGTCAGCTCGGGGTGGGCGCGGTGGACATATGAGGCCCAAAGGGCCGGCACAACAGATGAAGTGTCGCACCTTCGGTGCTCACTGCATGATCAATCCCTATCCCGGCCTTACGGCCGGGCCTATTCACTGCCGGTCCTTCGGACCTAAAAACCTCCTTCTTCACAAATGCGACATTAGGTGGGACACGGCGTTCCCGGGCATTTATAACGAAAAACGGTGGTATAATACGATTATGGTGAACAACGTAAAAACAGTTTTGCTGCTTGGCTTATTAACAGGAATTATTCTTTTTATCGGAGGCAGTCTGGGCGGGCGACAGGGACTGACCTTCGCATTGGTCATTTCCGTTCTGATGAATTTCGGAAGTTATTTTTTTTCGGATAAAATTGCGCTGCGCATGTATCGCGCTCAGGCCGCGACCCGATTAGAAGCTCCTCAAATTTATAAAGCTCTGGATTTTCTGTGCGCCCGCGACAACATCCCAATGCCGAAAGTCTACATAATTCCCGATGAATCGCCGAACGCCTTCGCAACCGGAAGAAATCCCGAACATGCATCGGTTGCCGTCACACAAGGAGCTCTAAGCCTTTTGAGCGAAGAGGAGCTTACAGGCGTTCTGGCCCACGAGATATCGCATGTGAAAAATCGGGACATACTCATCAGCAGCGTAGCGGCAACGCTGGCCGGAGTCATCATGTGGGTCGCCAGCATGGCGCGTTTTGCCGCTTTTTTTGGCGGCGGGCGGGATCGGGACGACGAGGGCGGTGGCGCCATCGGATTCTTGGTTACAATCATTGTCGCGCCTATCGCGGCAATGCTGATTCAAATGTGGATTTCGAGGACGCGGGAATATCAGGCCGACGCCAGCGGTGCAAGCGTCGCCGGCAGTCCTCACGGTTTGGCATCCGCTTTGCAAAAGTTGGAGAATTATTCCAAACGCATTCCTATGAACGCATCTCCAAGCACGGCGCACATGTTTATCATGCACCCTTTGTCGGGCAGATCCATGATGAACCTTTTCAGCACTCACCCGCCGACTCAGGAGCGCATCAATCGGCTCCTGGGCAGAAGTATCTAATTCAAGTTATTAACCAGTTCATCAATAAGCAGACATTGATAACTTAAAACATTGGATTGTCTGTTTCGAAAATATGTCTCTAAGGTAGACGCGGCGTCTCGCCGCGCACCCTATTTCTAAAGAAGAGTTGACCGCGGCGAAACGCCGCATCTAATTAAAATCACTTTGAGATAATAAAAATGGATATTCGAGAAAAGGCTCCAGATACAGAATCCGATCAGGTGGAATTTCAGGTTATAGATAAACGGCAGTTCTTGAACCTTGATACTATCGAGAAGACAGCCATTGAAGAAAAACCCCGCTATCCCAGCTATGTAGAAGAATTGATGCAAAAAATGGCTGAAATGGAACGAAAATTTGTGGAGAAGAAAGAGCACATCGACCAGGAAATTGCACGCACCAAGGCAAGGCTGGAAACGGAATTTCAACGACGACTTGATTTGGAAAAACAAAAGATCATGCTCCCCTTTTTGGAAGTGCTGGATAATCTTCAGCGGGCGATCGCCGCAGGCCCGAAGGGAACCGTCGAGCACCTGATGGAGGGCGTGCAAATGACGGCAAACCAGTTCATTTCCAGTCTCCAGTCCATGGGGGTTGAACCCATCTCCTCAGTAAATCAGCAGTTTGATCCTAATCTGGCACAGGCGGTTGGGACGGTCAAAGTTACCGACGCAAGCAGGGACGGGATTGTGGTTGAAGAGGTCCAACCCGGCTACTGCCTGAATGGCCAACTGCTCCGACCCGCCCAGGTTCGTGTCGGCAAAATTGACGATTGAAAAACCAAAAACAGAATTGGGTGTGTCCCCCCGTTCGTTGACAATGTAGCTACCAGTGTCTACTATTGCCCAATGAAGAAGAAATCGCTTAAAACTGTCGGCGTGAAGGAACTCAAGAACAACCTCAGCGCTTACCTCCGGGAGGTTCGCGGTGGATCGACTGTTCTGATCACCGACCGCAATGACATCGTAGCCGAATTGCACGAACCCTTTACCCGCACGAACGTTGCAGGCGCTATGGATCCACAGCTGCAGGCCTGGGTTGAGTCGGGTCTCGTAACGCTTCCGACTGTTGACAAGGAGCCACTCCGGCTCTCTTTTGTCTGCCACCCGGCGGGAACCACGAAAGCCCTCATCGAGAACGAGCGGAAGGAGTCCGGCGAGTGATGGTAATCTACTTTGAAACCTCGGCGCTGCTATCATGGTTGATGGGCGAACCTCATGCCGCTGAAGTGAAATCCCAAATCGACAATGCCCAGATGGTGGTAACATCATCTTTGGCTCTCGTCGAAGCGGAGAGGGCTCTGATCAGAGCAGAATCCCAGGGAATATTGAGTTCCGGCGAGGCTGAAAAATTAAGCGGACTGCTGGCGCGCAGCAAATCCAGTTGGATGTTGATGGAGATTTCAGAAGAAGTCAGGGCGCGTGCCGGCCGCTTCTTCCCGGCCGAACCTGTAAGAACGCTCGATGCCATTCACCTCGCAACCGCGTTGATGTTCATGCGGGTCTTCCCTGCTCTGGAACTCTTGAGCTATGACCAGCGCATTCTCAGAAATGCAGCCGCTCTTGGAATCACGCGGGTAAAACGCTAACACTGACATACGCGGACTTTTTGCAGCACCAGGCTGATGCCGTGGCCAAGAATAAATAGCGGTATATTGCCGTGCACTGATTTCACAAAATCGGTGCAAGTCCATCATCTCTGAGTATTGGATGGCATGCGTGAGCGGATCCTTCGGATTTCTATGGGTAAGTTGCCCTACCATGATCCTACTCGCCAGTTTTGTTATACTCGCTCAATACAATTCGACAAAAACACTGCCATGCGAGTCCTGAAGGAAGCCGACTTTGGGCGCCGGTTTAAAAGGGAGCCATTTTCGCCGGAATAGAATGTTGCCACAACGTAAGCGTCAATTCATCGACACGGAAGGATTACTGCAGTTTCACATTCCAGGGCAGCAGCTGATCCAGCGATGCATCATCCCTGGATTCCAGGTTGTATAGGGAATTGGTGACAGGCTACTATTTCCCCAATTTCTAGAAATGCCGGATAATCTTCTATTTTGGAAAGGTGTGTCCGCATTAAGGATGTTTCATCGCAAGTTCGGAAATGCCATGAAAAAGCTTGACGGAAATATTAAAGCGCAAATACGGTGATGTTGTGGCTGGTTAGTTGGATCTGAATTTCCCAAATCAATAATGATGCGAGCGGGCTGGCTCCAAAAACAACCAGCTTGGGACTGGCTAAGCGAAAACGATCCTCTTCGCAGCTGAGACCGGTTTCTCCATTACGGAGAAGACGATCGGCGAAGTGCCGACCGTCTTCGTATAACCACCAACCACATCATCATCACCGGCCTTACCAACCGCTTTTTCAGCTCCGACTGCCGACCTCAAGGCCGTGCAGGCAAACAATCTATATGTTCCAGGTGCGCGGATGATGTGTTATCCCGGCGGTCAAATGGCCAATCACCA
>JAHFUH010000370.1 GCA_023265215.1 Acidobacteriota bacterium | reverse complement strand
ATCAAAGTAAATCTGCTGAGAGATCAAACTGCAGGCGTGCGCAGGAATTTCGCGAAACCGAGAGTTTCACGAACCGGCCTGATCCTGGTTGCGATTTTCGTTTTAGTCGCAGGAGGGATGGGTGCGTGGTGGTTTTATCTCAACAGGCAAATTCAAAACAGCACAGAAAAAAGAAACAGGCTCCGCATCGAAGAGACACGCTTGCAGTCGCTTCAACAAGAAATAGAAAAATATAAAAAGATGAAACAGCTGCGCCTTAGCAGGATCAGCGTTATCGAAAAGCTGAAAGAAGCCCAGACCGGACCGGTTGTGCTTCTGAACCAAGTGCTACAAAGCCTGCCGCAGGACGGTGCCATGTGGCTGACAAGTCTCAATCAAAAAGACAGCCAGATTAGAATTATTGGCTACACACAGCATACCGAAGCAATTCCCGATTTCATGAGCAATCTCGCGACAAACGGCTTCTTCCAGACCGTGGATCTCGAGTCGATTGAAAGCCAAAAAGATGCTTCGAAATTCTCGCTCCTTTGCATAGCAGCAAAAGAGCAACAGGCGGAGTGAAGGAATGGTTATAAGCAATTTTCGTTTCGACAACCTGCCCCGTTCGATGCAGATTCTTCTTTTTGCCGTCCTCGTCGGCTGCCTGGCCATCCTGTTTTATTTTTATTACTTGAAAGATCTTGTCCAAAAACAAAATCTTCTTGAAACCGAGATTCACAAGCTGGAGATATCCGTAGCACAAGCGACAGCGATCGAAAATCAGCTCAACAGTTTCAAACAGGAATTGGCTCAGCTCGAAGAATATCTCGCCAGGCTCCGAAGCATCTTGCCCGCTCAAAAGGAAACTCCAACAGTCCTGAGAAGCGTTCAGCAAATGGCCGCAACGAGCGATCTCAAAATCTTGAAGTTTATTCCTCAGCCGATAGTGAATCGGGATTTTTATTCTAACTGGCCGATCACCATTGAAGTGGAGGGCAACTACAATGGGCTGGGGACATTTTTCGACAAAGTCGGCAAGGCAACCCGGCTAATCAATGTGGACGCCATTTCAGTCCGAGGCATTGAAAACTCGATGGACCCAACCCGGACTCTAAGTGCTAGCTGCACTGCAACTACCTTTGTCTTCAGGGAGGAACAAGTGCCTGAGCCAGACAACAACACGCCTGTAAAAAAGGCAAAAAAGCGGTGACCGTCATGAATTTTATGAGATCAACAGCGAGATCCGATCGGCGCCAGTATTTTCAGGCAGTTTCAATATGCTTCATGGCATCAATATTTATAGCTCTACTTTGCAGTTCGGCTACGGCGCAGAATGCTAAACAAAATCCTGCCCTCGGCGCAAACCGCACACCGACGGCATTGGAGACACCAATCCGGCATTTTGAGTCTTCTTTCAAGCCCAGCAATCGCAAGGATCCGTTTTTTAATCCACTCCTTGCAAAGAAAAACAACAAATCGAACGAGGACGAGGAGGAGAGTCGCGGCGCCCCGCCTCCCGGAATTGGCGGAACACTGATAGCTAAAGCAACGCTCCAGGGGATCTCCCTTCGCAATAATGGAAAAGTGGCAATCGTCCAGGGAGCGGATACCCGCGCCTATTTCTTGCGGGAAGGAGACAGGTTGTTTGATGGATATCTTAAAACCATCGATGCCGACTCCATTACATTGGTTCGCGAAACCAGAATGAAATCCGGGAAAGTTGTTTCTCAGGATGTGACGAAGCGGCTAAGGACACCATAGGATGGCTGGTATGAAAAATGGATTCACCGGAATCAAACATTTCGCTTTAAAAAGAGCTCAGGTTGGAAGCTTAGGAATTCTGACAATATTGTTGGCGATTGCTTTTCCCGCAATGAATGCTCAGGAAAGTCCTAAAACCTCGAAGCCGGCTCAATCACCGCTGACCCCGAAGAATACAGTCGGAGTTCCGGCCGGATCAATAACATCACCGGTAGGAGCGATCACGGATATCAAAGTCTCTCCGGAAGATGGAAAACTTACGATAACTCTGATAACGGACCGATTGCTTACGCCAAAGGAATTCATGCTGCAAAATCCGGCCAGGCTAGGTCTCGATTTTTCCAATACGGAAAACAAAGTCAACCTGGCATTGTTGCCCGTAAATTCGGCATTGGTAAAACGGATTCGGTTGAACCAGTTCCAGAGTTCTGATCCCAAAACGGTTCGCGTGGTCTTCGATCTCGCGGAGAGTTACGGGAAATACGAAATAGCGCTGGACCGAACTTCCGTGCGTGTTGTGTTCCGTCAAGGTCAGGGTGATCAAAAACAGAAATCAACAATCGGGCCGGTTGAATCCGCTGCGGCTCACCCTCTTCCTGATTTACTTAAAATCGGGGGCAAAGCCGAGGAACAAAAGCTGAGTCCGGAGAACCGACCAACAACACTTCCAGCGGCACGCACAGCGGCCCAGCCGGCAAAACCGAGCCTCCTATCCGATTGGCCCAAAGCTGTTGTGAAGAGCGAGGAGCCAAAGCCGAGTCAGGAGAATCGTCCAACGACAGTTCAAGCACCACGCACGGCGGCTCAACCGGCAAAATCCAGCCCCGTATCCGATCTGCCCAAGGCGGCTGTTAAGAATGATGAGCAAAAGCCACACCAGGAAGCGATTCGCCAATCAACCGCTCCAGTTAAAACAAACGCCGTTCTCGATTTGCCGAAATCTTCACCTTCTAAAGCTGAAGAAAAGGCTCTTCAGGAGGTTCTTCAGGCTCAACCAGCACAAATCCTGTTAGCGTCGGCAGCGCCAATTTCCGTACCTGTGGCAGCTTACAATCCGCCATCCCCCAGACCGGTTGCTCAGTTGAATTCCCGGTTTTCCGGCCAGCCGTTGACACTGGATCTGATCAACACTTCCCTGGTGGATTTCTTCCGGCTGATGGCTGAAGAAGGCGGAATAAATATTGTATTGGACCCTGAAGTCAAAGGAAACATTTCAATCAAGGTAGTCAAGCTCCCATGGGACCAGATTTTTGATGCGGCACTGATCAATAATGATCTGGATAAACAGGTGGAGGGAAACCTAGTTCGAATCGCTCGAAAGTCCACGCTCCAGAACGAGGCTAAGCAGATGGAGTCTCTTAAAAAGGCCAATCTGCTGGCCGCGGACCTCGAAACACGCATAAAGCGTTTGAACTACGCCAAAGCCAGCGCTCTCCTCAAGGCTCTTGAAGACCAGAAAACGGTACGAGGAACCGCAGTTGTTGATGAGCGGACTAATTCTCTAATTCTAACCGATATCCCGTCATCGCTCGACAAACTCTATCAGCTTATCGACACGCTGGATACGCCTCAGCCGCAGGTCGAAATTGAGGCGCGCATTGTTTCCGCAACGCGCGATTTTGCACGCGATATAGGATTTCAGTTCGGCTTCGTCGAAGGGAACCTTCAACGGGTAACCGTCGGCGGACCAAACACTTTCGGAACCATTGGCGGCACCCGTCCAAGCGCAACGCCCCAGAGCACTTTCGCCGCCGGCGCCAATGGCAGAGGCGCCTCAAAGGATACATCCAGCGATTCGGGCGCCGTAAGTACTGGATCGGGAGGTAATTACAACGTAAATCTTCCCGCAACCAAGGCATTTGGTGGCATGGGAGTTTCGATCGGCAATATTTTCGACACATTCCTTCTGGACGCAGCGATTACTGCAGGCGAGAGCAAAGGTCTTGCCAAGCTTATCTCGCAGCCAAAGGTGACCGCTCAGAATAACAATCCCGCCGTCATAACCCAGGGTTTGCGATTCCCAGTTCCAGTGGTCGCCAACAATACGGTGACCGTGCAATTTTTCAATGCAGCCCTTACCCTTACCGCCACCCCGCAGATCACGTATGAAGGGAACATCATTCTCGATCTGAAAGTTGAAAACAACTCTCCGGATTTCGCCAGGAATGTAAATGGGGTTCCTTCCATTCGAACAAGCGAATCCACTACCAGGGTCCTGATCAGCGACGGAGGGACTACCGTTATCGGGGGTATTTTGATTGATGACGAATCAACGCAGGAAGACAAGGTGCCCGGTCTGGGTTCATTGCCTATCATTGGCAATCTCTTCCGCCGTTCTTCCGTTTCGAGAACTACCCAAGAAATCCTATTCTTCGTCACTCCGCGTTTAATCAAGTAATGCGAAGGGTCTGCGCAGGATAAATTCACATTCTGCTGCAGGCCCTAAGCAGTGCAAACACGCTGGCACAGGGCTCCCGCCCTTCTTTTCTTTGCCAAAATGTATCGAACCTTTGCCGCTTTGTGTCTTTAAACGAATAATTCAAAGATTCCAACCCTCGCAACCTTCAATTCAGCTAACAGGCCCCAAGGATCCTGTCTTTTTGACAAGCCGGATCGATGATGCTATTATCCGGCACTCGTTGATGGCGGTTTCGACCAACTGCCTTATGCCAAAGGATGCACTCATGAATATCGATGACGTAAGAAATCTGATCCACCAAATACTCCAGAGTGACATCAGCGAATTTGAATTGGAAGATACGGGAACTCGATTGCGGCTGAAACGAGGGCTTGTTCAAGACTCGGCCGATATTTCGCTATCAACGCAATCCACTGCAGCAAGGCCAGATTCTCCGCACCCTGCAGGCATAGAACACTTTAAACCGCCAGTCGAGACCTCCGAGGATCCGGAGGATGCCGACCTTCACATCATTACCTCCCCTATTGTCGGAACTTTTTATCGTTCGGCATCTCCCGAAGTAGAGCCCTACGTCAAATTGGGTGATCACATAAAAGCAGGCTCGATCTTATGCCTAGTAGAAGCGATGAAGCTCATGAATGAGATCCCTTCGGATGCGGAAGGAGAAATCGCGCGCATATACGTCGAAAACACCAATCCGGTGGAATTTGGCCAGAGGCTCTTCGGCATTCGCACCGGAAAGCAAGGTTAGGCGCATCAATGTTCCGAAAAATTCTGATCGCAAATCGGGGTGAGATAGCGCTTCGCATTATCTGTGCCTGCAAAGAACTGGGAATACCAACGGTAGCAGTTTATTCCCAGGCGGACCAGCACTCTCTGCATGTTCGCTTCGCCGATGAAGCCGTATGCATCGGTCCTCCGCCCAGCGCTGAAAGCTATTTGAATATTCCTGCCGTAATCAGCGCTGCTGAGATCACCAACACTGACGCCATTCACCCGGGCTATGGTTTTTTGGCGGAGAGCGCTCACTTCGCTGAAGTCTGCGAAGCTTGTGGAATCACCTTCATCGGCCCATCTCCGGAAGTAATTCGAATGATGGGTGACAAGGATGCTGCTCGAAAAGCCATGATGGAGGCAGGTTTGCCGGTTGTCCCCGGAACGGGAAAGATTAAAGCCCCCTTTTCTTCCGCCATTAATCTGGTCGAGAAAATGGGATACCCAGTAATAGTCAAAGCGGCAGCAGGCGGAGGCGGAAAGGGAATGCGCATTGTGCCTTCCGCCGCGGAACTTCCCGGATCTCTTGAGATTGCCCAAAACGAGGCTCTCGCAGCATTCGGATCCGGGGAAGTTTATGTGGAGAAGTACATTTCCGAAGCCCGGCACATCGAGTTTCAGGTTCTTGCGGATCATTATGGAAATGTGGTCCACCTGGGGGAAAGAGAATGCTCCATCCAGCGGCGATATCAGAAACTTATCGAGGAATCGCCATCCACCTACGTAACACCTGAATTGCGGAATGAAATAGGACAGCTTGTGGTAAAAGCCGCCCGCTCGGTTAATTATGCGAATGCCGGCACAATGGAGTTTGTGTTCGACAA
>JAHFUH010000369.1 GCA_023265215.1 Acidobacteriota bacterium | reverse complement strand
TTCTGCGGAAAATTTCCTTCGGCGGGCGATAGCCAGATCGATCCGGGTTCGAATCAATTCCGGCGTGGGCGGAGCGGAGTCCCGGGAAAAAAAGCGAAGACGGATTTGTGAATTTGCGCTGTAAAATGCATAGCCTATTATGTTGCCGGGTTCATCGATGACCTGCACGATTGCGGGGTTTCCCTCCGGTTCTCGTTCCACATCTCCAGCGTAAATCCAGAGATGACCGCGCCGGATTCTTCGCACGGCGCTTTTTGTAATCTGAGCCTGAGATTCGATTGTAAATGGATCCAAGAAATCCCCTAATCAAAGATTGAATTTGTTAGTCAAAGGAAAAAATGTTCTTACGTGCTCAATGGCTTCCTCGCGTGTTTGAATCGCGCCCTCCAGTTGAAGATCCTCGACTGTTCGAAGGATCTCTTTGAAAATGGGTCCGGGCGAATATCCCATCTTGATCAGATCTTCTCCCCCTATGAAGGGCTCTGCAACGGGACTCGATGCAAATTCGTTGAGTTTATTCAGACAAAACCAGTAGTTGTCAAGTCCGCCCCGAATGCTGATGCAATTAGCCCGATGGAGTTCCAGATGATCATGAATGTCTGGCTTGTTCAGGAGTCTTCTCAAATCGGCTCCACGCAGATCCTTTGCGTGCGAAAAACTCCCTTGCGAGGTTATCAGGTCGACAATCCGGGCGGCTTCTTCATTGGACATTCTCAATCGCCGGCAAATCAGGCGGGCTCTTTCTCCGCCTGATTTTTCCGTGCCCTGCAGCAAGACGGATAAAGCTACAACAGCTGAGGGGTTACGCAAAGCTCCAAGAGCCGTTTTTGCATTATTGAGCAATTCCGTTTGGGATTGTCCCGGTGCGATCTCTGGCAAAATATGGACTAAAATTCCGCTTTCATGCAGCAGATCCAGCCCCCTGGCGGGAGAAGGCCCAATCAGAATTTTCAGCAATTCATCTCGAATTCTTTCCCAGCTGATTTGGAGGATTTCCGGCGACAAGAGCCTGATTGCCTCCCATGTTTCCGGCACGATTTCGAAACTAAGGGAGCAGGCAAACCGTATGGCGCGCATCATTCGCAGTTTGTCTTCGGTAAAGCGGTCTTTGGGAATTCCTATGGTTCGAATAATCCTGTTTTGGATGTCTGCTTTGCCATGGACATAATCGATCAGTCGATCGGCCAGGGGATCGTAGAAAAGACCATTGATCGTGAAATCCCTTCGATATGCATCCTGCTCCGGTCCGGAAAACTCAACTGAAGACGGGCGCCGGCCGTCAAAATAGGGATTGTCGCTGCGGAAAGTTGCCACTTCATAGGGATGACCATACATTAAAACTTGGATCACGCCGAATTGGGCCCCAATCGCCAGCGACTTCGGAAAAAGGCGGATTACTTCCTCCGGGTGCGCGCTGGTAGCGATATCAATGTCTTTGGGCTTGCGACGCAGGAGAAAATCGCGCACCCAACCCCCTGCAAAAAAAGCTTCATGACCGTGAGCACGGAGCTTTTCTACAATTCGCTGCGCCGCTCTTTGCATTTTATTTTGGCCTGAACGGATGAAATCCGCAAAACCATGTCAGCAACGGACCTTTGTTCATGGGCAGGCTCTTAAACCAGTTTCTCAAGATATTTGTTCCAGTTGCTTTCTCGATACATCTTTCGGACCAGAGCGCGATATCTGCCGAATGATTTTTTATCTCCAAGTTTGTGGTAACTCAGGGCCATTCGAACATAGAGCATGTCATCGTTGGCAAACCTTTTGGCCAGTTTAAAAGTCTCTTCTCCTTCTTCAACGGCCTCCTTATAGCGGCCCAGTTCATAGTAATTTATCGCGAGATAGCTTCGAGCTTCCGCCTTTTCCAGTTTATTGCTTGGATTACGGCGCAATGTTTCCAACGCAACCAGAAGCGACTTCTCGTATTCTTCCAGACGGAAATGACACTCCGCCAGTTTCAGATAAAGCCAGACCAGGTCTTTTTTCTTTCCTGCAATCTGTTTCAATTCAAGGATTTTTATATAGCTTTCAAGCGCCATTTGGTAATTGGCAAGCTGCCTGTAGCATTCCGCCACTTTCAATTGAATCTCATCGCGGCGTTCAAAGGCCGGATCCAGCTCCAGGACTTTGGAAAAGTGATTGATGGCTTCGTGATACTGCTTTAATCCGAGATAATTGTTAGCCATGCTTTCATAGAGATAGCTCAGTCCCGGATCGTTGTCGCTGAGAACCTGTATGGCTTTCTGCGAATAGTGTATGGCTTCATCGTGCTTGCCCAGCGCCTCATAGTTGCGGCCGATGCCGGCGTAGAGCATCCAGCGAGTGTCTTTTTCCTGACTCTCGATGTTCTGTTCGCAGAGCTTTCTTGCTTCCAGCGATTTTGCGGTTTTGCCGTGGTATTCATAAAGGGATCCGAGGTGGAAATAGACAAAGCCCAACATATCCTGCATGAATTCAGGCTTTTGTGGATCGAACAATTGCGCAGATTTCAGCAGGTGGCCGAATGCTTCCTTATCGTTCCCTGCGATAAAGTGGCATATTCCTATCCTGCCTGTGAAATAGGCTTTTATGTTCTGCTGTTTCTGATTCCTCAAAGCTTGAGAGTAAACTTTTATTGCTTTGGCGTAGTCCTCTTTTTCGAACAATTCCTCTGCGTAGGAATCAAACAGCGAAACCCGCTCCTCATCCGATTTTACATTTTTTAGTCTGGCATTGAATTGTTGTTGGTTCACTCCGATTGTCCTCAAGGTAAGTTTCAGGGAAGCTATACTATACTATGGGTTTTGAGGGATGCTCACCAATTTTCGCCTTCGCGAATTAATGCAAGAGCCCTTGCGAAGGCAAAATAGGCGAGCGTCACCGATTCTTACTGACAAACAAGCGCATAGCCGGCGTGTACGTCGATGCGCTGAATTTTGTAAGGCAATTGCGAAGGCTGCAAAGGATCAAACGGAGGATTTTGTTTTCTGCCTACCAGTGTGATTATCTCCGCGACTAGAGAGTTGGGCAGCGTGCTGCTGTCGAAGCGGGCTTGTTCCAGCTGAAAATTGGCTTTGCCGCCTTTGCTTACGAGCTTTCCGCGAGCGGAAAGGGCGTGGATTCCGGAGAACATAAAGCTCAATAGCTTTGGCAATATCTTAGAAGAAGATGCCTCCAGGCGATCGAAATCGATAACAGCCATTCCCTGCAAATTGTCCTCCTCAAATGCGATTGCGAGGTTTTTCAAACAGGGGTGGTAATTGGAGCTGAGTTCCAGCGCGAGATAGGAATTCACCTCATTCTGGGAGAACCTTATCGGTTCATTTTTCAAGGATTTGCCGCTTGCCGCGTGTTCTTCCAAGTTTTTCAATTTAGAGCTGCAGCTTTCAGCCGCCGCCTTGGATGGCTTGAAGCTGTCTGCTGATTTCACCTCCGGCAGCAGAGAACTGCCGGCGATAGAAAACAACAGCAACAGCGTTATTCTACAAAGGCTTGCGATCGGTTTGGCAGACGAGCTATCGAATAATTTTGAATGTCCGCTGCCATCGTGTCTTGGTGAAAAAGTTAACAATAACATCGGTATACTGCTTTACCCGATCAGGAACACTGGTCTGAAGGTATTCATCTCTTGGGGTTTCGAAGGACCAGTAAATCACGAGAGCCTTGCCAAGAATGTAGTTTCTGGGCACAAAGCCCCAGAACCGACTGTCCTGGCTGTTATCCCTATTGTCTCCCATGGCAAAGTATTGGTTCTGCGGCACCAGATAAGGGCCGTAATGCTCGTAAATGCTCCCAGGATCTATATATTGCGTATAATTTTCTTTTAGCGGCTGGCCATTGATATAGATGGTCCGGCCGTTCATTTCAACCTTGTCGCCCGGCATTCCAATCAATCTCTTTACGTAGGCGGTCTCGGGGCTGTTGGGGTATTTGAAAACAATCACGTCTCCGCGCTTTGGATTTCTGTACGGCAGAATCTTCGAGATAAAGCCGGAACTCAAGCCATAAATAAACTTGTTGACCAGGAGATGGTCGCCAATAAGCAGGTTGGATTCCATCGATCCGGTAGGAATCTTAAAAGCCTGAACCGTAAAAGTTGTAGCGAAGAGCGCAATTATGGCGGTGATTACAAAAGATTCAAAGTATTCGCGAATCGTCGATTTTTGAAATTCCAACTCTCCCTCCACTGCTTAAGTTGTTAAGATAAACAAATTTAGCATAGATCCCCAGTGCAAACAACCCGTGGTCTTCATGGCAGCCGGGGCTTAGAAATTGGCGGATCTTAAAGCCAAATTGCCGATAAGCCGCTTGTCCTTTATAGGAAATGGAAGAGCTATGCCCCAGCGAACAAGAATAGCGTTGATCTTCGCTGTATTTCTGTTGGCCGCATTCAGCAGCGTCCTTGAGGCATCCCCTATTATCTATTATGGTTCCAGCGGCAGTCTTGCAGCATCGGCTTCATTCGATCTATCCGGATCGACTCTGACAATAGTTCTGACCAATACGTCAAATTCCGATGTGCTGGTTCCTTCGGACGTTCTGACAGGTCTAGGCTTTAATACTGATTTCAGACTGGATCCTTCCTCCGCTTCTTTAAAAGCTGGGTCTTTCGTTTCCTATAATAACGGCGTTCCTGTCGATCCAGGCATAGGCTGGGGATACGGTTATGGCGTCAATGCCATGGGAATGAATAGCGCAATCAGTGCCAGCGGCGCCGTGAACGGATTAGGCCACAGCAATTTTTTCTCTGGGAACGGCCGGGCGCTGGGTTGGCTTGATTACGGCATTCTCAGTCTGGGAGACGATGTCTTAACAGGAAATCAAGGCGTTACGAAAAAAGGGCCTCTTTTTAATAATTCTCTCGTTTTTACACTAATTGCACCTGAAGAATTTGCTTTGGATGAGATTGGCAGTTACGTCAGTTTTTTCTATGGCACCAGTCTGAATGACCCCACGATTAAGGGCTTCAAGCAGGATGCTGCCACTCCGCCAGTGCCGGAGCCAAACACGTTTGTGCTGCTAGGCACTGGAATCGGGCTGCTGGTGTTCGCGAAACGGCGATCGCTTATCAAGAAACTCCAATAACGCTGGAATGCTAGGAGCCTGTCCGAGTATTAGGATGGGTCGCGCGCATGGGGCTTCGGACCCAGATCCCTTCGGGTTTCGGCTTCGCGTGGGTAGCTGCTTCGTGCCGCTCCTCGACGATGGCACCGCATCGCCTGCGTCGCGGCGTCTTGCATCTGCCAGCGCGAAGCCAGAAACGCGGCCCTCCTAATACTCGGACAGGCTCGTAGGCGACAGCTATATTCTGTTGACTGGAAGTGCCTGAACTGCCATTCTCTCGCCCATGAATAATCGCCGGCATGGATGGATCATCGCTCCTTTCTTTTTTCTTCTTTTATCCTGTCTGCAGGCTGGGGACTGGCCTCAATGGAGAGGGCCATCAAGCAGCGGCATCTCAAACGAATCGGGATTGCCTGTTCGATGGAGCGCAAAAGAACACATATTATGGAAAGCCCCTCTCGCCGGACTGGGAACTTCCTCGCCAATCGTATGGGGGGACAAGGTATTCATCACTTCCCAGGAGGGCATTATTCCTGCTCAGCAGGGCATACTTCCGTTGCTGGCACGCGACGACCAGGAGTTGGCGCGGCAGGAGAGTCCTATTGGCGGCAGGCGGGCTAAGACTGCTGATTCGAGCGGCGTTGTCTCCCTGGTTGTAGAGGCATTTCGAATATCCGATGGCACACGCCTTTGGAAATACAGCGCACGGGCAACGGGGGA
>JAHFUH010000368.1 GCA_023265215.1 Acidobacteriota bacterium | reverse complement strand
TCGCCCTGCGATAGGCAGTTTCCGCATCCGCTTCCCTGTTCAACTTGCGATAAGCATTTGCCTGTTCGCGATAGGCGGCTGCATTTCTAGGGTCGCGATCGATTGCCCGCTGCAAATCCTGCACCCCCTCTACAGCATTGCCGGCGCCTGTGTGCAAAACACCCAGCGTTACCCAGGTCTCCGCCGGCGTTGCATCGAGCGACAAAGCGCGCCGGCAGTGTTCCTCGGCAAGTGCCACTTGTTCGGAATTATGAGTAAAGCGAGACAGCCGCCAATAAGCCTCACCAATGCCCGCATGAGCCAAAGCATAATTCGGATCCCGGCGCAGAGCATCGTTGAATAACGATATGGCTTTCTCCAGATTTTGTTCCTGCTCATAGCGCTCAAGTTTCGTGCGGGCCTGCTGATATGCGGTGTAGCCAAGCGCTTGGCCGTAAGCATTGGACGCTTCCACGACGGTTGTTCCGCCACCGTGAAATGCCAGCATTGCTTCAGGACTGAGCTCAAGATCGAGCATTTGAACAACCGCGTCCACTGTTTCTTCCAGCAGCGACGACTTCCCCTCCACAATCCGGATGGTTGTGGCTCTGAGCTGTCGCCCTTTATCAGTGTCGATCAAACTGGCAGTGAATACCAGGCTGCCCTCAATGCGCTGAAGATCGCCCTCCACGGCAAGCCGGACTCCCAATGCTCGCCGGGCCGCCGCCGCGCTTATTGCGCCTGAATCCCTTACCTCCGTTGCAGGCACAACCCACACAGAATGCTGGAAGCGCTCCACCTGACCAAGGCGGGCTGTCAGATAGGACAAAATGCCGTCGCACAACCTGCGGTCATCACTGCTCGATCCCGTGTAGCGAAAAGGCAGAATCGCAATTCGTTTTTCAGCTGGAATTGGCAACATATGCAGCAGCCCCAGAAAAGCCTCACGCGCGGGCGTTACCATAAATAAAAGCAGCGCAACAACCAGCGCCAATGCGCCTCTATGCCATGAGCTGAGCAGCCAGCTGATGCGCCACCCATGGGAGACACCGGTTCTTCCGGATTCCGACATGCGGACGCGTAATCTGTGCAGGTCTGAGGCGAGATCTGCAGTCGAATCGTAACGTTTGTCAGGATCCTTCATCAGGCAGAGTTTTAAAATGTGACTCGCTTCCGAAGGAAATGAAAGGTGCTCGGGCTCCTCTTCTATGATAGCCATTAGCGTTTGCACCGGAGTAGCCCGCTGAAAGGCCCGCCGTCCGGTAGCCATCTCGTACAGAATCGTGCCGAAGGCAAACTGATCGGATCGAAAATCGACAGCTTGCCCGGAAGCCTGCTCAGGAGACATATATCCAACCGTTCCAACAATCATGCCGATAATGGTTGCCAAAAACGCAGCCGTGCTCGCAGTACTTGCGTTCGTATTCTCCTGCTTGGAATCAACCATGTCGCCCCTGTACAGCTTTGCCAGGCCGAAGTCGAGGATCTTTACAAATCCATCTCGCGTAATCATGAGATTTTCGGGCTTCAGATCTCGATGTACTATTCCGGCGGCGTGCGCCTTGGCTAACCCGTCGGCCACCTGCGTCGCATAATCAAGAACTTTGCTGGACTCAATCGGCCCCTTGCGCAGCGCTTCGCGCAAGGTCTGTCCTTCGATGTACTCCATCACCAAATAAGATGTTCCATTGATCTCACCGAATTCATGTATTGTGACAATGTTCGGATGATTCAAAGAGGAAGCCGCTCGGGCTTCTGTGGCAAAACGGGCCATGCGATCAGGATTTGAGGCAAAGCTCTGCGGCAGGAACTTTATTGCGACCTCGCGTTCGAGGCTGTGGTCATGCGCGAGATAGATTTCGCCCATTGCGCCGGCCCCGAGCCGCCGCAACAGCTCATATCGTCCGATCCGCGCACCCACAATTGGCTGCATAGGAATTTTGCTATTTATAATGTAAATACTATGAAGAATACCACCTTTTATCAATATTATCATTCATTATAATTCTCCACTCGCGAGCATGTGGCAGGACGAAGTACGCGGGATAGGGGCAAGATACTAATGAATTCCTATGTAAGACAGCATCGCATTGGTTTTAAGGTAGACGCGGCGTCTCGCCGCGTGCGAGTCGCTGCACGGGACACGGAATATACGGAATTGCACAGAAGAACACGGCATATTTGATTTATCCGTGTTCTCCGTGTCCTATCTTGAGCTATTAATGTCTGCTTACTAATGAGCTGATTAGTAAATGATCTAATAGATATCGGCTCCAATTGTTTTGGGAGCCAGAATCGATTCCGGAGTCTGGGCATGCGTGCAGATGATCAGCGGCGGGGCAATCGCTTTCAGCCGCCACCCTGTGGCGATACGCGCAATTTGTCGGGCGGCATTTTCACCATCGCTGCCCGCGCAAATCAAAGTTGCGTAAGGCCTCCCGACGATGCGGCCCAGTGCCGGGTAATAGTTTCGATCGAAAAAATCTTTCATCAAACCTGACATCATGGCAAGATTCTCCGGCGTAGCGAAAATGAAGCCATCTGCCTCAAGTACTTCGGTTGCGCCGGCTTTCCCCGCGTGAATCAAATTGACACGAATCCCAAATTCTGACGCCGCACCGTCGGCTGCCGCCTGGGCCATTTGTCCAGTGCCACCGGTCATGGTGTGAAAAACAATCAGAAGTTTCTTCATAGGGCACATACTCTCTCTTCCTCCGGCGGTTTCAGACACCTTAGGCATGCGCAGGAATTACTTGGCATTTTGGCGCGAGCGCCGGGCGGGCATCTGCCCGCCCGCCGCTGCGGCCCAGAGGCCCGCTGCTGTTGTTGCTCACTCCTTACATGCAGCCCGGCATGGCTGGGCCTTCGGACTCAGTTCTCGTCGCTCGCGCCTAGCCAGCGGGCCTAGGGGCCGGCAGCGAAATGCCAAGTAATTCTTGCGCATGCCCTAAGCACTTGTTCTCGTAATCAGGATCGCCTGCAGAGCCGGTGACATGATGCAGTCTCCAAGGATGGGGCAACCTACCATCCAAGCCGCGTCCCGTAGGGACGCAATGATAATAGCCCGGCACTTCAGTGCCGGGATTCTGAATTCTGGATACATTCAAATGCAAGTCCCGTAGGGACGGTTGAGATGCTTAAAGCTTCAATCGTCCCTAACGGGACTAATTTCATTCTTCTTGCCTGATTCCCGGCACTGAAGTGCCGGGCTATTTTCACCGCGTCCCCACGGGGACGCGCGCTGTAACGACAGGGCATCTTCGCAACGCCATAGGCGGTGCCGCTAATGATAATTACGGTGAGCTCTGCCGGCGGGCTCCAGAGATATTTAATCAGCAGCATTTTCTATTTTATCATTTAGGCGCGCAACAAGTCCTGCAGATGCCCGCCCTTCTGGCGCCGGCGGGGCGGCCTCGTTCATTGCAATCCGAGACCGCCGCGTATAGCCCATGCATCACCGTAATTGCAAATACGAGCCCTAAGCGCTGAAGGCATTATTGGGGACGACATCAATAATGCAACAGGCTCAAAGACAGCGCCCTATGGAGAGGGTTGGAAAATTGATCCAATTTTTGGTGAGAAGACCACCCGCAGATCGCTCCTGTACCGTGGAGACGAACGCTTTAATCGATAGTCTTCATGCCTTTTAATTCCATATATTTATTAACCTGGTAATATCCGTTGAAATAGGGCGCCAGAAGAAGCGCGCTGAGCATCATCGGCTTTCCAAGTCTCCTTATTTCCATCGGATTATGTTCCATCCCCCTGGGGATGTAGAGGATGCTGGCTTTGGTGATCACGTGCTTTTCGTATTCGTCTCCAAGAAATATTTCAATTTCTCCATCGAAGGAGCCGACGAGATCCGGCAGCTCGGCGCCCAAGAAAAATAGATATTCATCCGTGTCGTGACGATGCGATTGTTGTTCCAGCTTTATAGGTTTCACGAACACTTGCCAGCCCATGTTAATGCCTGCTCCCGGTAACTCGCTGGCGCCTCGAAAATATGCTTGCGGACCCTTAACCTCCGGTATCGTTGCCGCCTCTTTAAATTTTGTGCAGATGAGGTGGTCGTATTTATTGCCGGTCGTTCCCTTTGGCCAGGGAGGCATAGCAGGCGTCTTGCCTTGCTGAGGAGCCGCCACCGCAACAGGGGCATTTAATTGAGTTAAAGCGCCGGCAATTGCCGCCCCTGCCGCGCCTGCGGACACTTCATGAAAAAATGCCCTCCGAGTTGTGCTTTTCTCGCTATTTTTTTTAGAGCTCATCAACGTCTCCTCTCTAATGATTTAATCGGTTAAATTAATTTCGGTTTGCTGCCGGGGCACAAGTATATACGAAGATGGCAGTCATCAGACTCCTATTTGAGCAGATGAAACCCATTATTAAAAAGGCGTTTGTTTTGCCTAGCGACGGAAGCATCGGCTCAGGCGCGGCGGGTGCTTAGCACCGAGGGGATTTCGCCGATAAGCTTCAAAGCACGCTGCAGCTGTGTCACACCTGTAACCTCCATGGTGAAATTCATGTAGGCCGTTCCCTGGCGAGATATCGTGTTTACCGCGGTGACGTTGATCGTCTCGCGGGACAGGATCTCGGTAATGTCGTGTAACAACCCGGTGCGATCCGCGCATTCGACAGCTACGTCGACGGCGTAGGCTGCCCTCCCTGACTCCTGTGCCTGGGCGCTATCGCCCCAATTGGCCGCGATCACGCGCTCCGGATTTAGCCTGGCCATGCCGGCAAAGTTGGGACACTGGGCGCGGTGAATAGAAATCCCCTTGCCGCGCGTGATGTAGCCTTGGATCAGATCCGGGGGCGCCGGCTTGCAGCAACGTCCCAACTGTGTCAGCAGCTTGTCCATGCCGACGATCAGGACGCCGTCGCTCTTCCCTGCCGCTTTGCTCTTGCGCGGAACAAACTCCGGAGCAGGCTCCGGCTCTGCCTCTGCACCTCGTAACTCGTTCTGGATGGCTCCCGACCCCAATTCGTTGCGGCCGGCCGCGAGGAACATCGCATCGGCACCCGCATAACCAAGTCGTGTGGCGAGAGCGTCGATATTGGCCTGCGTTGCCCCCTCCCGCTGCAGCACCCGCTGCACCAATGCCCGCCCCTCCGCTATCATCTGGGTCTCGTCTAGAGCGGTGAAGTACTGTTTGGCCTTGTGGCGCGCCCGCGAGGTCTGGAGATAACCGAGCTGTGCATTGAGCCAATCCCGGGATGGGCCTCCTTGTTTGGCCGTGATGATTTCGACAGTCTGGCCCGATACCAGAGGCTTATTCAAAGCCACCAGAACGCCGTCCGCCTTCGCTCCACGGCAGCGGTGTCCGATCTGGGTATGGACGTGATAAGCGAAATCAACCGGCGTAGCGCCTCGAGGCAAGTCAACAACCCGTCCCTGGGGCGTCATGACATAAATCGTGTCATCTAATGCAGCGCGTTTGAATTGTTCGATCCAATTCGACGCATCGGCAATTTCATCGCGCCAGGAGAGGATCTCACGCAGAAGGGCGACCTTGTCGCCATAGGCATCTTTTTTGCCCGCTCCGCGTACACCCTCCTTGTAGCGCCAGTGGGCCGCTACGCCCAGCTCGGCATGCTCGTGCATCTCCCAGGTACGGATCTGCACTTCCAGGGATCGTTTGTCCGCGGCAATCACGGCTGTGTGGAGCGACTGGTACAGGTTTCCCTTCGGCTTGGTGATGTAGTCGTCGAATTCTTCCGCCACGGGAGTCCACATTTGATGCACAATGCCGAGAACGGTGTAGCAAGCGCGAACCTGGTCGACAATCAC
>JAHFUH010000034.1 GCA_023265215.1 Acidobacteriota bacterium | reverse complement strand
ATAGCCGAGGGCTCGCCGACTCGCCCCCGGTGAATATTTGCATTGAAGGAGCTCCGGAGAGGCGAAAGATTTATATCTCAATATCTTTCGCCTCTTCAGGGCTCCTTCAATCTGTTGCTTTACCAGGGGTCGCAAAAAACGCTCACCCCCCGGCTATTATCTTATCGCCGCGCCGCGGAGCGCATTCCAATAAATATTCGCAATTTACCTCCAACCATAATAGCTGCAACCTGATACAATTAAGTCGATGTCCGAGGATCAATTGCACACAAGATTGCCGGTGAGTTCGGTCGACATTTCCGAAAAACGCAGATTCCCATTCAGCAAAGAAACAATTCTCCATGACTACCGATTGGCGCATAGGAGCCGGCTGGTCAGCATTATTGGCCGGCAGGAAGTATTCTCCGGCAAAGCCAAGTTCGGAATATTCGGCGATGGCAAAGAAGTAGCACAGGTAGCCCTGGCTCATGCCTTCCAAAAGGGGGATTTTCGCTCCGGCTATTATCGCGATCAAACCCTTATGTTCGCCCTGGGTTTGCTTACGCTGGATGAGTTCTTTGCCCAGCTCTATGGACATGCCGATCTTGCTGCCGAGCCGAATTTTGGCGGCCGGGCAATGACCGGGCATTTCGCGACTCGCCTGCTTGACTCCGATGGAAGCTGGAAAAACCAGCTGGCGGGCTGCAACTCATCTGCGGATCTCTCACCAACCAGTGCTCAAATGCCCCGCCTTGTCGGGCTTGCTTTGGCATCGAAACTCTACCGCTGTTTTCCCGAACTGGAGGATCTCTGCGACCGGTTCAGCAAAAACGGCAACGAGATTGCTTTTGGAACAATCGGAAATGCGGCATGCGCTGAAGGAACCTTTTGGGAAGTCATCAATGCAGTTGGTGTTCTGCAAGCGCCCATGCTCTTATCCATATGGGATGACGGCTACGGCATCTCAGTCCCAAATGAATTGCAGTTAGCCAAAGCGGATATTTCCAAAATATTAGAAGGGTTCCAGCGAAAAAATGACGGCCGGCTGGGAATCGAAATTTATAAAGCGCGAGGATGGGATTACCTGCAATTGTGTAACACTTTCCTCGCTGCGGCCGGCCCTGTCCGGCGCAACCATATTCCCGCTATTGTACATGTATCGGAATTGACTCAACCGCAGGGGCATTCCACCTCCGGAAGCCAAGAGCGCTACAAACCCGCGGATCGTATTAAATGGGAGAGAGAATACGATTGCCTTCGAAAAATGCGTCAGTGGATCATAGATGAAGCGATTGCCGCGCCGGAAGAACTGAATGAAATGGAAGTTAACGAAAAAGGTTTTGTTCTTGATACGAGAGATCGCGCATGGAAAGAATTTCAGGCTCCCATTCTTGCGGAACGATCGGAGCTTCTAGAACTTTTGCGCCAATCCGTGAAAGATGCGCCGGATCCCTGCCGGCTGGATCAAATCCGACAGACACTTCAGCAGATCAAATATCCGATCCGGAGAGATCTCATGACTGCAGCAGCCGAAGCACGGATTGCCAGTTCAAAATCCGATTCACCCATCAAAGAAGTACTTACCGCCTGGAAGAAAAAACAGGAATCCGAAAACCAACGGCGCTACGATTCTCATCTCTACAGCGAATCCGGGCTATCGGCCCTTAAAGTAAGGGTAGAGCCTGCTGCGTATTCGGATGCCTCACCCCAGAAGCTTGGATTTGAAATACTCAACGCCTGCTTTGATGCCGCACTTTCACGTTATCCGCAGCTGGTCGCAATGGGCGAGGACATCGGACGGCTGGGCGATGTCAACCAGGGACTAGCAGGACTGCAGGCGAAATATGGCCAATGGCGGATCATGGATACAGGAATTCGTGAATCCACTATCGTAGGTCAGGCAATCGGACTTGCCTTGCGCGGATTTAAGCCGATCGCCGACATACAGTACCTCGATTATGTTCTCTATGCGATTCAGATCCTTTCGGATGATTTGGCCTCCCTGCACTGGCGCACTCGCGGCGGCCAAAAGGCTCCTGTGATTGTCAGAACTCGCGGGCATCGGCTGGAAGGTATCTGGCATTCGGGATCCCCGATGGCCGGAATTCTCAACCTTGTCCGAGGCATATACCTCTGCGTTCCGCGCGATGCAACGCACGCGGCGGGATTTTACAATACACTTCTCCAGTCGGACGACAGCGGCATTGTCGTGGAAGTCTTAAATGCCTATCGCAAGCGGGCAAATCTTCCGGACAACATAGGCCAATTCACAATTCCGCTCGGCGTTCCGGAAATCATGAGAACGGGCACCGACGTGACCATTGTCACTTATGGCGCTTGTTGCGCGGTTGCATTGGAAGCTGCGACACAACTGAATGATTTCGGCATCGAAGTAGAACTGATCGACGTGCAGACACTGCTTCCTTTTGATTTGAATGGTGTAATCATCAACTCGCTGAAAAAAACAAACCGCATATTATTTCTCGACGAAGATTGTCCTGGCGGAGCAACGGCATACATGATGCAACGGGTAATCTCGGAGCACGGCGGTTTTCAATCGCTCGATTGCGCACCACGAGCGCTTACGGCAAAAGAACACAGGCCCGCTTATGGATCCGACGGGGATTATTTTTCCAAGCCAAATCGCGAGCAGATTTTCGAAACAGTTTGCGATATCATGCACGAAGCAAATCCCAGGCGCTATCCAAGCTTCTAAATTTTGTAATTTCCAGTCTTGGAGCCCTGGTAGCAGCGTGTAGTTCAGTATTTGAAAATAACTCTAAAACACAAAACCTTTAAGTCTCCAATTATGATTACAGCGAATCCAAGCAAACGGGCTCAGGTGATAGCACAGGTAATGAATGTTTTGGAAGGAAGATCCTCGGCCGAAGACCGACAACTGCTTCTTTCATTCGCACAGGTGATTTTGGCAGAAGCTCCCGATCGCATTCTGTTCATGCTGCCCATCGAAATACTGGCGAACCGCCTGACACGGCATTTCCGTTTTTTTGTTCACGAGGTACCTCCTTCGATTCAGCTTTTCAAAGGTCCTCCGGGAGTCCATGTTTCGGTCTACAATCCTAGTGAAGAGGAAGCACTCGCCTGGGGTGGAGGCGCAGGATTGCCGCTGGAAACCACTGTGGTTCATACCCACACCCTTGATGCACCGTTTATTTTCGATAGCCTGAAAAACTACTTCAGCAAAGCGGGACTTCGAGTCCTCTCGGCGGTGCACCCCATTTTTGCAGTTCGCAGGCAATGGGAACGGATCGTGTGGATCGGCGAACCGCACGAAGAAGGCACAAAGGAATCCTACTGCTTTTTCCAGATTGAGCCTGTCGATTCCAAAGAACGATTGCGGCGCATGCAACACGAGATATTTGCTGTCCTCAAAAGCGTTTTTCTTGCCGTCGAAGATTTTCAAACAATGGTTGGATTCACCAGGGAGATTGCGGGCCGCCTCGATGCAGGTTCTAAGAAGACTGAAGAAACAAAATCTGCGCACGCTTTCGTCGACTGGCTCCTGGATGAAAATTACGTTTTCATGGGAATCGCCCGGTACGCAGCCGGAAAAAACGGCCAGCCACACCGGATTCAAGACAGCGTAGGAGGCGTTTTCAATGACCCGGAACTACTTCCTGTGGTGTTTCCTGGACTCATGGATGAAGTGGAATCTCACATCCATCCGGAACCGGGAGATGATAGGCTCGTCAGCCTCGACTATTGCAGGAACGCGTCGGCAATTCACCATCTGGATCCCATCGACTACATAGTATTTCGCGAGTTCAATCCCCAAGGCGAGTTTGCCGGGGCGTCCCTTCTGCTCGGAAGATTTGCACGCGGAACCTTCGTGCAGCGCCCCGATAGGATGCCGATCCTGAGAGAAAAAATTCAGCGCATTCTGCACGACGTCGGGGCAGTTCCCCAATCGCACATCTACCGTGAAATTATTGCCACCTTCAACCGCATTCCTATGCGCGAATTGTTTTATGCTCCTTCCACAGCGCTTAGAGACATCATTGAGCCTATTGCATTCATGTTAGGCGATGAAGAAATCGTGGTTCGCTCGCGCTACGGTGCCGGCTATGTCGTTCTCTCGGTCGCATTTTCACGCCTGCGATATTCCTATAACGTGCAGAATAATTTGCGCAGGGCTCTGTCCGAGTCCTTTGGACCAGTGTCTTTCAGCACTCTTGCCGATTGCGGCGCCGTCAGCCTGATTCTTTTCTACTTCGATTCGAACCGGCTCGATCATCCGATCGATGAAGCGGCAGTGTACAGGACTGTCGCGTCGCTGGTAACCGCGTGGGAGGAACAGGCGTCCGCTGCCCTGGTTGCGGCTTTCGGGGAACGCGAGGGAAGACGGTTGTTTCAGCGATACGTTACCCCTGAAACCAGAAGCGGCCTCTACCGTGAGGTCACATCGCCGGAAATGGTTCCCGATGATGTGAAGCATCTCGACAGTCTGGAAGCCAGACTTGAAGTCCGGATTGTTCAGCGCTCAGCAGAAACGGCTATGCTTCATTTGTATTCCATGCATTCGCTTGGCCTGACGGACACGCTCAAAACACTTGAAAACCTGGGGATCCTGGTAACCGATGAGATTCGAATTCCCCTTCGGTTGCCGGATGCGCGAAGTTGCTATCTCTATCGCTATGAGTTTTTGGGAACTCCGGAACAGATGGCCGCCCTTACGGCGGAAGAGGACAGGTTTGTTGAAGCTCTGCGTACGCTGGACGAAGGACGAATCACGGATGACGCCCTGAACGGCTTGATTTTACTGGTTGGATTGAGTTGTCGTGAGGTCGAGTCTCTTCGTACGGTGAGGAATCATCTTCTGCAGATACGACCTCATTACAATGTCGAAACAGTCAACCGCGTGCTGTTGAAAAACGGCTCCGTTGCAAAAGCGCTTTTTGAGAGCTTTGCCGCGAGATTTGATCCGAACTGGACAGGCAACAGGGAGGAAAGAATCAACCTCGCAGACAAAAGAGTCAGCTCGGAACTTGTGCCGGTCACAAGCCTGGCAGAGGACGAGGTTCTTCGCGCCCTGCAAAATCTTATTCAATCTTCCCTGCGCACCAATTTCTATCAAATCCCGGAGCGCTCTGTTTTCTCCATCAAAGTGGACAGCCGAAAAGTGGAAGGAATGCCTTTGCCCAGGCCGATGTTTGAAATATATGTTCACTCCAACCGGCTGGAAGGCATTCATCTGCGCGGAGGCCGTGTAGCGCGCGGCGGCATTCGCTGGAGCGATCGCCCTGACGATTTCAGAACCGAAATTTTGGGACTGATGCAAACCCAAATGCTGAAAAATACGATAATAGTTCCGGTAGGATCCAAAGGCGGTTTCTTTCTCAAAGGCAAGTTGCCGGCTCCCCCGGCCATTGATGCTTATCTGGTTGATCGCTATAGCGAATATATCTCCGGCCTTCTGGATGTAACCGACAACATCCTGGATGGCAAAATAATTCATCCGCCCGATGTGATCCGGCAGGATGAGGATGATCCCTACCTTGTCGTGGCAGCTGATAAGGGAACGGCTCATCTTTCGGATACTGCAAACGATATTTCCTACCAATACGGTTATTGGCTTGGAGACGCATTCGCTTCCGGCGGATGCACCGGCTATGATCACAAAAAGATCGGCATCACCGCCCGGGGGACATGGGAATGCGTAAAACACCATTTTAGAAACCTCGGCGTCGATATCCAAACTCAGCCGTTTACTGTATGCGGCATAGGCGATATGTCCGGTGATGTATTCGGAAATGGATTGCTTCTGAGCAAAGCTACAAAACTTGTCGCCGCATTCAACCACCTGCACATCTTTATTGATCCAGATCCGGATCTAATCAAAAGCTATCGCCAGCGTGAACGGCTTTTCAAACTGCCCCGTTCAACATGGCGTGATTATGACCTCTCCGCGATCAGCCCTGGAGGCGGCGTATTCGACCGTTCCGCAAAATCGATACGGCTGACGCCGCAAATGCAGACGCTTCTCGATCTGAAAATTGAAAGCGCGAGCGGTGAGGAAGTGATTCGGCGGATTCTGAAAGCTCCGGTGGATCTTCTTTATAATGGCGGAATTGGAACTTATGTCAAATCCAGAACCGAATCAGATTCCGCGGTCGGTGACAGGACCAATGATCATGTTCGTGTAAATGCCGGAGAAGTCCGGGCGCGCGTTGTGGGCGAAGGAGGAAATCGCGGATTTACCCAAAAAGGCCGAATCGAATATTGGATGCGTGGCGGGCATATCAATACGGATGCTGTGGATAATTCGGGCGGTGTCGACACCTCCGATCACGAGGTCAATATTAAAATTCTGCTGGACCTGCTCGTAAAAAATGGAGTTATCAAAAACAAGGAGGAACGAAACCTCATCTTATCCGAAATGAACGAAGATGTCGCCGCTCTGGTGCTTGCCGATAACAAGAGCCAATCGCGAGCCCTCACTTTGGATGGCCTGCGCAGTTCGCTCCGTTATGAAAAGTTTGTGGATTTTATTGACGAGATGATTACTGAAGGAATCCTGGATCGCCTCAATCCCGAGATTCCAGCACGCGAAGAGCTTCTTCACATCGCACCAAAGGACCGCGGGCTTCCAAGGCCGGTGCTTGCAGACCTGATGGGATATACCAAAATGTGGGGATTTGAGAAGTTGATGCACACGGATCTACCCGATAGCCCCGGCGCGCAGGCTTTTCTCGACGCCTATTTCCCGCAAAGGCTGCGAAAAGGATTCAGCCAATACTTTTCAGAGCATCCTCTGCGCAGAGAAATCACAGCCACTTCGATCATCAACTATGTGGTAAACAATGGCGGAATTGCACTGCCGGTGCGCCTGACCCGCGATTTCAAAGTGAATATCGGCAAAGCCATCGCCGCATATTTGTCAGCGGATGCGGAACTGAACGGAGTTGTCGCGCGCATGAAAATTTCATCCGGGGCACTTGCAGCTGATGCCGAGCATAAAACTCTGCTTGATCTAGAAGACTCCCTGGAATCCGCCGCCATGGGCATGTTGAGGGACTGACGGAGACATATCATTGGATAATAACGGGATAAGCCGTATCGATCTTATTCATTCGGAATTCGTCATTTCCAATATCTTATTTACAAGTTTTTCAACTCCGGCACCCACATCCGTTATGCCTTGCGCCAGCATGTAGCAGGGCGTGGTTACAATTCGATTTCCGTGGTCGATGACAATTTCATCCACATTGGCGCTTTTGTGTTTCGCTCCCATTTTCTCAAGCGCGGACGCAGTTCCGGGATCGAATCCAATCGTAAGCTCAACAGGAAAGTCTTTTCCGAACAAGCGCGCCAACAGAGCCGGAGCAATACAGAGAGCTCCAATCGGTTTCTGTCGCCGATGCAGTTCCCGAAGCAGTTTTGCCACCCCCTCATCGACACTGCAGTCGGGACCGTCTTTGGCAAAAGTGCAAAGGTTCTTTGCTGCGCCCAATCCGCCAGGGATGATAATGGCATCGAGATCGCCGGCGTTCACAGAAGCCACATCCACAATTTTTCCTCGAGCTATGCGCGCCGCCTCGACCAGGACGTTGCGTTTTTGCGAACCTGGATTTCCGGTTGCATGATCGATCACATCGAGTTGATCTCTATTCGGCGCCGTACACACGCACTCAGCGCCACTTTTATCCAAAAAATAGAGCGTAAGTGTCGCCTCGTGAATTTCGCTCCCATCCATAACGCCACAGCCAGCCAGCAAAACTCCAATCTTTTTCCTTTTCATAACTCCTCCTGCACTGCCTGATTAAAACAAAATAACTGCTTGGTTTCCACTGATTGGAATCGGTAGTTCGAGTGCCTCTGTCCGCCTACTTGCCCCCGCACACCTCTTTGGGCATGAAAGGCATCTGGATTGCAATGGCAGCCGGATTTTTCGTCACCGCCGGGGTCAGTTATCTGAACTACCTCTCGGGGTGCTGGAAAAAATCAGCTATCAGGATTCAAATGCCTGCAGACGAATCCTTGCAACCGCAATCGAAATTTAGCGTCCGTCATGATCTGGCATCTTGGGTTCGGCCAAAGACGATCGGGATGCATACCAGGACGATCAAAATTGCGATGAATTGGGATGTGGATAAAAAGCCGCCCATAATAAATCCGCGATCTGTATCCCCGCGGAAATACTCCAAAATGAAGCGCGCCACCGCATAGAGGATTGAATAGGCCAGGATTAGTTCACCATTGAATTTCTTGCGGCGAGACAGCCATTTCAGAAAAACAAACAGCGCAAGGCAAACCAGCGATTCATAAATCTGCACTGGGTGTAATGGAACACCCAGTGGAGCGCCGCCTATTTCGGCAGCTTCCGGATCCCGGAACACAACCGCCCAAGGGAGATGCGCAGCGCGTCCAAAATCGTCTCCGGCCATAAAGCAGCCAATCCGGCCAATCGCCTGTCCGAGCGCGATAGCCGGAGCGCAAATATCCGCCATGCGCCAGCGCGGAATTTCAGGATGACGAACGAAAAACATGAAGCCGGCAATCAGAGCACCGATGAAGCCACCATAGAAATCGCCGGCACTCTGAACGGTGGAAAGCGAGAATAGATCCATCGGCCGTGCTATGTATTCAGGGAGCATCCGGACTATCATCAAAAGCTTAGCTCCCAGTATGGCACCGATAATGATCCAAAGCCCGAGTCCGGCGGCTCGCTCACTATCCAGACCTTCGCGCCTCACGCCGCGCAGGAGACACCAAAGCGCGGCCAAATATGCCGCGGCCAAAAAAAGCCCGAAGGTATGAAAAACAAAAAAGGGGGTCGTCAATAATCGAGGATGCATGGATTCCAACCATAGCCGCAAGTTTTAATTAGACAAGCACGGCAGTCCGCGCAATCTGCGTTCCCACCAGCAGTTTTATTCGTTTTTTAGGGTGCGTTCCATAAGTTCACGGATGGCTTCCCTTGGAGCGATCTGCCCTTGAAGTATACGAAGGACTTGCCGCGTGATGGGCATTTCAATTCCATATCGTGTCGCCAGCGCCACCGTGGCGCCCGTACTATTCACTCCTTCCGCCACGGCGTGCATGGATCCTATGATCTCCGGCAGATTTCTTCCCTTGCCCAGCTCGAATCCGACGCTGCGGTTGCGGCTCAGGTTGCCGGTGCATGTGAGAACAAGGTCGCCCATGCCGGCCAATCCGGCAAGCGTCTCGTTTCGCGCGCCACAGGCGCATGCCAGACGCGTGATTTCAGCCAGCCCACGGGTTATCAGTGCTGCCTTTGGATTGTGCCCCAGCCCCAATCCTTCAATCACACCCGCCGCTATTGCGATTACATTCTTAACCGCGCCCCCGATCTCAACCCCCGTCACATCATTGGACGTGTAGATGCGCAGAGTTCGTGATGAAAATTCTTCCTGAACAGACTGAGCCGCGGTGGAATCACCGGAAGCGACAACAACGGCGGTAGGATCTCCCCGGGCAACCTCCTGTGCAAAGCTTGGACCCGATAAAACCGTCAGGCGCGGAACAAATCGCGCTTCTACAACGCTCCGGATTACCTCACTCATGCGCATCAATCGATTCCCATCGATACCTTTGGTTGCGCTCACAAAAATCATTCCCGGATTAAGACAGGGGAGCATCTGTTCGTACAGCGGACGGCATACATGCGAAGGCATCACCGTCAAAACGTATCCGGCGCCTTCCAAGGTCGAGGAAAGGCTTTGTGAGACGACGATGCTCTCGGGCATAATAATCCCAGGCAAAAAAATCCTGTTCTCATGATGAATTCTTATGCTTTCGACGACATCGCTTTCATAAGCCCAGAGCCTGACGCTGTGTCCCTTGCATGCAAGCGCGCAGGACAAGGCTGTCCCCCAACTTCCTGCACCTATCACCGCTATAGAAGACAAACAGGACAAATCCGCCTCGCTTCAGTTTCGTCTATCGAGTTAGATTATAAGCTTTCGATCTGTAAATCGCATGCATTTCAGAATCGATACGCGCGTCAAGGCCCTGCGGATAAGTTTTATAGCTGTCATACAAATTGAAATGATCGCGTCCTGGAACAATCTCGCAAACCGCATCGCTTCGTTTGCTTTTAAAGAAATCGCAAAGCAGTGATACGGATTTTTCCAGCTGAAAAGTGTCCCGGCTGCCGCAAAAAATGTGGATTTTCCCACGCAGCATGGGTTCGAGCGCATTCCAGTTTTGTCGCAGGATCAGGCCGATATCATATTTTCTCCAGGCATTCAGGACTTCAGTGTTAAAAGCGCCGGTCGCGCGGTTAAACAGCCGCATCGGTCCGCCGTCCTCCCCTTTCGGACTGAACACCCATTCGAAAGATGAAAACTGTCCTCCGTATTCGCCTTGAACAATTTCATGTTTTACAAACTGCTCGATGCTTGCTTCGACTCTCCCATTCGTGACAACCAGGTTGCGATCCGTTCCGTCTGGAAGCCGGTAAACGTTATCCGACGATCCCGGGGTGGCGTTGAATCCTGTGAAGCTGCGGAAATCCACAGGATCCGGGCTGGTGGACCATGTTCCACCGAAAAAGTCGGGATATTGGATTTGGAGCCACAGGGAGCTCCATCCACCCGACGAGTGTCCTGTAAGAAAGCGTGCAGATGCATTTTCAACCATTGAGTATTTTTTTTCGAGCCAGGGGATGAATTCCCGGGTCAGCGCCTGCCCCCATGGCCCATTATTTACAGAATCGGCGAATTCGTGGTGTCCGCTTGGAAAAGCGCCGTTGAGGAAAACGTGGACCATTTTGAATCGCTTCCCCTGTTTCATTTCATTTACTAAAACCGGCCCCTCCGACCAGGCATCCGTATAGTTGCCCCCAAAGCCGTGAACGTGATAGACGGCCGGATAGCGCTCACTGCTTCCCTGCCGCATTTCAGGCGGCAAAACAATACCCGCTTTCATGATAATAGGGCGTCCCCAGAATGCGCTTAATAAAGGGCTCTGGAATTCCGCCAGCTTGATATTCTCAGTGTCGGCGAATGATTGCCCGCGTCGCATTCGGTGGTCTATTGTGAGCACAACCGGGGCGGTATCTCCGGGATTCAAACCTTGGACGGAAACCACTGCACCGTATAGATCATCTTCATCTTCGCCGCTATAAGCCATGCTGTGATCCTGGTCGAGCAAAGCCATGCATCGATAATTACCCGTCTTCAATTTTGAAAACGGTTTTGGATAAGCCTGGATATCCGGATTGAAATTAAACACAGCGCCAGGCGCAATGTATTCAACTTCCACAGCTGCCAGGAAAGTGCGATCCGGCAGAAACCCGCTGTTCAATGTGAAACGTTGATCCGATGCCTCGGTCAGAAATACGAATAGCCTCCCGCCGGCACCGTTTGGAGCGATGGCACTGTCCAGAGTAATCTGAAATCGAAGGGGTCCAGTAGCCGGCGTTTTAGCGCCGGGAACGCCAATCAGCCCCAATTCCAACAGAATGAAAAACAACCCGCGTCTCATATGAAACAAATCATACACCATCCTTATGGGCTAAAACCGCAGAGTGCGATTTTGCCCATGCCGGGTGATCTGCGTTCTCATTTTGTGTCAGCAAGATGCCGAAATCAAAACCGCATCTTGTTATGTGATTTCAGAATTCCCAACATACCAGGCAAAATTAATGTCCGCTTTTGGTCCGATTGCAGCATCCGCTGTCACGGCGCATTGGTTGTCTCGTGCACAGCATGGTCGGTGGGACAACGAGCATCTTCTTGTCGACCGAGACCATCTTGTTAGCTTCCGCGATGATGATTTGCATCATGAATACCATGGTCTTTGCGACGGAGAAGATCGCTTCCGCAGCCGACATGATCTTCTTCGCTGCAGAAATGATCATTCCCGAGCCGGTGACCATGGTCTCGCATTCGGAAATGATCATTGCCGACATCTGGACCGCAGTCTTCGGCTCGGCAATGATCATCTCCGACACTCCGACCGCGGTCTCGCTCATGGAAACAATCATTTTCGTGGTGGAGAAGATGGTATCCGAGGCTGAGATCATCATCTCCGCAACGGAGACTGCTTTCGCCGTCTCGGAGAAAACCGTCGGCGTAGCGCAGGCGGTCGTTTTTCACGCGCAACCAACAATTAGCACCATGTCTGGTGCAGGTTTCCGGAAATTTCGCGATATCCGCGGTGCAAAAAACGGACAGTTTTTGGTCCGCACCCATGTCCGGAAAAACTCTCAAATTCCCAGCATGTCTGGGAGTATGGAAGGAGTTCTGAACTTAGAAAAAATCCATTATCAATTAACGCATTAAATATCCTACGGCAGCGCCGAAGGCTTTACGGTTGCGGGCTCCTCAAAGGGGTCTGATTGCAGCCAGATTCTTCAAAAGCCGTTAACGGCTATGTCTACGAGCACGTACACGTGGACAGCCTTTTAAGATTCAACAAAAAGGAGGATGAAGCACACTCCCGTAAATGCCAAACTTATACTGCCTCACCGGAGCCGGTGGATCTCCCAACGGATTAGTATGCGATTGTTTTAATCCGCCTTCGGGCAAATAATATCGGCTAATTCGTATCGGGGGCCCTATGAAGAAAATTGGCGTGTGGATCCTATTTTCTTTAATTATGTCTGTGAATCTGTATCCATCAGATTTATCTGCGGTCTCATCCCAGGACCTTTTGGCAATTTATAGGCAGATTCGATCGATTCAGCCCGGTGATTCAGCTGTAACGGAGAATGTGGTTCTGAAACGCGACACTTCAACTTTCACTTTTATGAGCGGCCGTTTGACATTCTCGTCGCCAATAGCAGGGCGTGTGCTCGCCGCGCGTTTTGAGGGCGCAGGAAAGTTTGAGCTGCAGCCGGTTTCGCCAATTGACAAGCGGCAACTCTCTAGATTTACCAAGGAGCCGCAACTGACCGACAGCTTTCGTGAAGCCGTCTTTTATTTTACAGATGATACCTTTGCTGAATTGAGCAAGCTTCTCAAAATAGCATCGACTCCAAACACGGCAAAAACGACATTCACCTCGTCCCAAAAACTTTATGCTGAGAATTTCAACGACTGGGTGGAAAACAGGAGAAAAGGGAATCCGGCCATGCGCAATCTGGCCGCGCGAATTTTGGCGGATCTCACGGACAGCTCAAGCAAGGGATTTTTCCTGGCTGATTTCAAAGGGAAGGAATCCGGAGATCTGCTTTTCCATATCAGCTGGAACCGGGACTCCCTACTTCTTCCCGAATACTCCAAGGGGGAAGAGGTTGCCCTTATTCATGTAAAGCCCGGGAGCTACTATGAGTGGTGGTCAGGATTCCATCTTTCATCCGAATATGCCCGGTCTCCTCATCCGGATCACCGGACGGCACTCGCTGCCTGCCCATCGGCCAAGATCGATATGCAACTCAAGGATAATTTCCTTTCAGCGACCGTTGAATTGGATTACACAGCTTCCGATGGCAGTCGCGTCCTTCCCTTCAACTTAAATGGCGTGTTGCGCATCAGCTCGATTAAGGACGGAGAAGGCAAACCGCTGATTTACATCCAGGAAAACCGGCACCTGGACAGCGATCCGTGGGTGATCCTTCCGGAACCCGCTCACTCCGGACAAAAGTATAAGATGACGATTGTCTACAAAGAGGACTCGACCGGCGAAAGCCGCATCGTTTTCAGTCGAGGCAGCGGGCTGTTTTACGTAACATCGCGCGAGTCGTGGTTTCCCAGTTTTGGCGCTTTCGACGATCGCACGCAATTTGAATTGCACGCCCGTTCGCCGAAAAGATTCAAATTCGTGGCAAGCGGTAATCTCGTCAAATCCGAACAGATCAAGGACGAGCTTGTAACAACCTGGAGAACTGAACTCCCATTGAGCGTTATTGGTTTCAATTATGGCAGCTTCGCAGAAGCATCGGAAGGCGGTTCCGATTTTACGATAACCGCCTACGCGGGTCGCGAGGTGCCGAATGAACTCAAAGAACTTGAGTCTGTGATTTCTGTCCTGGAGCTTGCCGGCATGGGCCGGGGAGTTGATCCGGCAACGCAGGCGGGAATACAACGCGGCGGATTCAACACAGCCAAGAGCGTCAAATACGCAGCCGGCGTGAGCCTTCAGGCGTTTAAGTATTTCGAGTTCTTGTTCGGCCCACTGCCTTTTAGATCCGTATCCGTAACGGAACAACCCATTCGTGGCTATGGCCAGAGCTGGCCGAACCTGATTTTTCTGCCCTTTGATTCGTTGCTGGACGCCACAACGCGCAACAGCCTCGGATTACAGGAAAGCGCAGAGGCGCGTGAGTTTTACAACCTCGTCGCAGTGCACGAAATGGCTCACCAGTGGTGCGGACACATGGTTGGCTGGAAAACCTATCATGACCAGTGGCTATCGGAGGGCATGGCGGAATTCGCTTCCGGGCTGTATCTGCGCCAGTTCCAGCCAAAAGATGTCAACGACTTCTGGAATCAGAAACGATTCTGGCTGCTCTCAAAAAATAGAGCGGGCTATCGCCCGGTCGATGCGGGTCCCATTTGGTTGAATGCACAGCTCGGCGATTATGAGGAATCTCAGAATACTCAGCTTATTTACCACAAAGGTGCATATATAATGGAAATGCTGCGAGCCCTTATGTATGACGCGAAACAGAAAAATCCCGATAGCCGATTCATCACAATGATGAGGGACTTCATCCAATCATATGTAGGACAAAATGCCTCTACTGAGGATTTTCAGAAAACGGTTGAAAAACATTTTGGAGAATCCATGGACTGGTTTTTTCACCAATGGGTATATGGAACAGCCATTCCTTCCTATGATTTCAGCTATGAATTGCAAGATACCGGGGCCCAGACCCAACTCATCATGACGATTTCGCAGTATGACGTCCCGGACACTTTCAAAATGAGATTGCCGGTCTATTTGGCCGTTAAAAACGAAATGGTTTACCTCGGCACAATTCCCGTTGAGGGATCCAACCCAAATAAGATCCGGGTAAATATTTCTCTTCACCCGGATAGAGTGTTATTGGATCCCCAGCACAGCATATTGACAAATGCAGTACGTCAGCATTAATCCCTGTCATTTCGCCGGCGCAGACGCCTGCTCCTTTGCTTTGTCAATCGAGGCCTCTGCAATGGGCGCCATGAGCGCATAGCCTTTGTCGTTTGGGTGCAGCCCATCCATTGTCAATCCTAATCAAAATGGCTTTCCTATTCTCTAATTTGGAGCTCATAATGAATACTTTAGGAGTTCGGGATATATGCCATTTATGCTTTTTCGAAAAAAGACCGGATCGATAATTTGCCCCTCCTGCGGAAATTTAGTTGGGGCTCAAGATCAAGAGTGCTGGAATTGCGGGCGGCGCAATCCGGGACTTTGGGGATTTGCGCCTTTATTGCGCAGGCTTGGCGCCGATCTTGGATTTGTCTCAATTGTCACCTGGGGTTGCGCTGCACTTTACGCTGCGACCTTGCTGTTCGATCCGCAAAGAATCGGGATGAACGGCCTTGATATTCTGTCGCCCGGTTCCCGAAGCTTGTTGGTATTCGGCGCCAGCGGAGCAATCCCGGTTTTCGCGTATGGTCGGTGGTGGACTGTTCTGAGCGCTGCCTGGCTGCACGGAAGTCTTCTGCATATCTTTTTCAACATGATGTGGGTGAGGCAGCTGGCGCCCGCAACCGCCGAGCTTTACGGCGCTTCCCGCGCCGTTATCATTTACACCATCGCTTCGATCACCGGATTCCTGCTCAGCAGCAGCGCAGGATTTTTCTTTGCCGGTACTCCTCTTTTGAGAGGCGCGGGATTCACTCTGGGAGCTTCAGCACCCATTTTCGGTCTATTGGGAGCCCTGGTTGTTTATGGGCGCCGGGGAGGAAGCAGTCACATCAGCAATCAGGCGATGACGTACGCCATAATTCTATTTGTCTTCGGATTTATAATGCCGAATATTGACAACTACGCCCACCTGGGCGGATTTTTGGGAGGATATGCCGCAGCGCATCTGCTGAATCCTATGCGTCCTGAGCGGATCAGTCATCTGATCGCCGCGATCGCTTGCATTGCACTGACGGCCCTGTCGATTCTGGCTTCGTTTCTTACAGCAGTGACCGCATAACCGTTACCCGCCGAGGCTAATCATCTCCATCTTCTTGCGCGAATCAGGCCGGTATTCGCCGGATTTCAAAGCCTCTAACCTTTCCTCTGAGTACCGATCTTTCCTTGTGCTCCAAGCCAGACGAATGGCCCCAATAATGTCCTGATCACTTGCGCCCTGACGAATCAGTTTTTTCAAATCGTGTCCCTGATCTGAAAACAGGCATGTCACAAGTTTTCCATCTGCGGTGAGGCGGCCCCGCGTGCATCCGCTGCAAAATGGCTCCGTGACTGACGCAATAACTCCGACCTTGCCGATACCATCCAAAAATGAATAGTTAACCGCAGGCGCGCTTTCATCATTTCTGCCGATTTCCTGGAGAGGATACCGCTCGTTGATTTTTTCAAGGATTTCTTTTTTGGAAACCATTGTGTCGGAGACCCAGTTATTGGAATTGCCGACATCCATGTATTCAATGAATCGGATCCAGAATCCATTCTGTCGTGAAAACTCAACCAGCTCAAGGATGTCGTCGTCGTTGACACCGCGCTGAATAACGGAATTTAATTTAACTGGTTTAATGCCATAGCGCATTGCGCCGAAAATTCCTCCCAAAACATCAGCTAGGTCGTCCCGACGGGTCATCTGCTGGAATTTTTCCTTGTTGATTGTATCAAGACTAACATTGATTCTTTTTAGTCCTGCTTGAGCCAAAGCATGCGCCTTTTGACCCAGCAGCGACGCATTGGTTGTCAGGCACAGGTCTTTAAGCCCGTCCAGCCGAGCGAGTTGAACGACCAGTTGCTCCAGTCCATGACGCAGGATCGGTTCGCCCCCGGTAAGCCGGACATCCTCAACTCCCAGTTGAACGAACAGTTTCGCCAAGCGTGTAATTTCTTCAAATGAAAGAATTTCCCGCCGATCGATCCATTCATATTTTTCAAGCGGCATGCAGTAGCTGCAACGAAAGTTGCACCTGTCGGTAACGGATATCCGCAGATCTTTCAGCGGACGCCCGAGAGCATCCTTCAAGCTTTCTTCAGGGGCGCTTTGACTTGCCATAATGCAAAAACTCCACTCTTTCAAGGACGGCTCAATAATACCATGCCACCCCCGTCCAAACACAATGATACGGGCGTATAGCCGTCGAGACGAAGAAATGCATATCGTCATCCGATTCCCTTTTATTTCCCAAATCTTCGGGTATGATACAGAACCTATGTCATTCAGGATAAAGGGATATTGGAAAGAGACCAGGAAGCCGGTTTATTCAGCGGCCCTGATATTTCCGTTTCTTTGCATTTATCATCTGGGCACTGTGGTGCTGCGGACGACATACATCAACGGCGCCGACGCGCTGATTATCCGGATCTTGAGTTCGCTTTCGGTTCATTCGATGTTTGCCTCCGCGCTGGTTCTAATTGCAGTCTTTACAGTCTGGCAATTGCGCGCTCATGCGAGCTGGAAAATCAATTTCAGGATGCTGTTCTTTACATTTATCGAGAGCATCTGCTTTGCCCTGGTTCTAATTTTCGCGTTCAGCTGGGTTACAACTCACTGGAGCCTCGCTGCGGCCGCAAAGGGCAAGGGCCTTGCCAGCCTGGTGCTTTATTGCGGTGCAGGCATATACGAGGAACTGGTATTCCGCGCATTCCTTCTTTGGGCTCTCATTGCGCTTTTCACCGTTATATTCCATATGAAGAAGACTGCGGCTGCGTCAACCGCAGCTGTTCTTGGAGCGCTGCTCTTTGCGGCTTTCCATTATTTGGGTGCCTCAGGCGACACCTTTTCAATTGGGAGCTTTGTGCAGAGAGCCCTGGGCGGCCTGTACTTTTCGGTCTTGTTTGTAACGCGCGGATTTGGCATCGCAGCTGCATCGCATGCAATCTATGACATACTTGTAGGGTTGTAAAGATGGGACGCGGGCGTCCCGCTCGCATTTGAAAAAAGAGTTCTTAGGTCCGAAGGACCGGCAGTGAATAGGCCCGGCTGTGAGGCCGGGATAGGATTGAGCGTGCAATGAGCGCCGGAGGTGCGACACTTCATCTGCCGTGTCGGCCCTTCGATCCTCATATTTCCACCACTCCCACCCCGAGTCGACGCTCGGGGCTATTAATTGCCGGCCCCTCGATCCTCAATTTTGAAAAATATGCAGCATTGGACGAGCCGCCCGCGCTGCAATTCAGGTTAATTCACATTTTGCAGGATGGACGGTGAATCATTTGATTACCCATGCTATTTTCGATCTGGACGGGCTTCTGCTTGATACCGAGCCTTTTTATACAAAAGCACACCAGGTAGTTGCCGCGCGTTATGGCAAGATTTTCGACTGGACAGTCAAATCAAAAATGATCGGGCTGCCTGCTCAGTCATCCGCAAAGGTGATGATCAACGCACTTCAGCTTCCTATGTCTGTAGCCGAATACCTTGATGCTCGAAGACACCTCCTGGAAGAGCTGTTTCCGCAGGCGGAACCTTTGCCGGGCGCAGTCCGGTTGACGCAGCATCTTCACAGAATTGGAATTCCGCAGGCGATCGCCACCAGTTCCGACCGGCGCAATTTTGAACTTAAAATTTCGCGACATAAAGAGTGGTTCAGCATTTTCGAATTCGCCATCATGGGGGATGATCCGCAAATAAAGAACGGAAAGCCGGCGCCCGACATTTTTTTGGCAGCAGCCGAGAGATTGAAGGCGCCTTCTTCACAATGCCTGGTTTTTGAGGATTCCCCTGCAGGCGTTGAGGCCGCTCGGGCGGCCGGCATGTTTGTAGTCGCCGTTCCAGACCCTCACATGGACGATGGGGCATATCCCAATGCCAATCAAATCATCCGGAATTTGAATGATTTCGATTTTGCCTCCTGGAGCTTGCCTCCATGCCCTCAAGCAGAACAATAGACCTGAGGTGCGAAGATGAAATCTTATCGCAAAGTATTTGAAGTCAATATCCCGGCCCGCATGGGATTCCTCAACATAACTTCCCAGGTAATTGCTGCGCTGAAAGATAGCGGGATCCGCGAAGGCATGGCTCTCATCAACGCGATGCATATCACTGCCAGCGTGTTTATCAACGATGATGAGCCGGGGCTGCATGAGGATTATGCCCGATGGCTCGAAGAACTTGCTCCCTTCGATCCCAGCCCGCAAAGGTATCATCACAACCGAACTGGAGAAGATAACGGGGATGCTCATCACAAGCGGCAGATCATGGGGCGGGAGGTCGTTGTTGCCGTCACCAATGGGAAGCTGGATTTTGGACCCTGGGAGCAGATCTTCTATGGAGAATTTGACGGGAGGCGAAAGAAACGCATCATGATCAAAATCATTGGCGAGTAGAAACACACCATCTTTCCTATTCCTGCAATCCGGCCATTTGAGCAATCCGGCGGGCTGCCAGAATATCTCCGCCCATCCCAATAGTCTCGCGAGGCGAAGCGCATTTCCATATGCTCTCCAGG
>JAHFUH010000367.1 GCA_023265215.1 Acidobacteriota bacterium | reverse complement strand
CCTGTCCGAGATTAAAGCGGCAGAAAAACGGATTCGCAGTTTCTCGCAAAAGTTGCTGTCGGTCAGAGAAGAGGAAAAAAGCCGTCTCTCAGCCCTTCTCCATCACGAGATAGGCTCGATGGCGGTTGGAATTGTCGCCCACCTGAACGCCGCAGAAGCCGATCTCAAGAAAAAAGATTTCAACCGTGCATTGGCATCGATGAAGGAATGCCGTCGGCTATTCATTCAATCTGCAAAGCAGTTCAGAAAAGCCGCCATAGAACTGCGGCCGCCCGATCTCGACATTCTTGGCTTGCGCGCCGCTTTGCAACAGCATTTTCTGCGGATAAGAAGCAAGGCATGCCTGGACATCCGCTTCACGGACAGAACAGGAACAGTGCAAATTTCGCCGGATATTCAGACACTCCTGTTTCGAACCGCCCAGGAGTGCCTGAACAATATAATCAAACATGCCAGGGCTCGCCGCGCATGGTTAAATCTTTCGGTTGCCCACGGCCAGGTGCGACTATCGGCTCGTGATGACGGGAAGGGATTCGATGTGAATCGTTTGACCGAGCCGCGAAAGCACTTGGGATTGCGAGCTATTAACGAAATGGCTGCAGCGCTGGGCGGAAGTTTGGACATTGCTTCAAAGCCGGGCTGCGGAGCAAAACTAGTCGTGAAAATTCCGTTAACACAAACCCTGAATGGGCGGAATAATGGATAACTGGATTGGCGACAGAGGGGATCTATTGTGAGTATTTGTGTTCTGATCGCCGACGATCACCCGCTTGTCCGGGATGGATTGCGGCTCAGCATCGAACGCAGCGGCAAAAACATCCAGATAGCGGCTGAGGCGGCTGACGGACTGGAAGTCCTTCAGATGGCCCCAATACAGCCAATAGACATTTTCATTCTCGACATAACCATGCCCCGGCTGAACGGAATTGATGTGGTACGCGAGTTGATCCGCAAGAATCCGGCAGCCAAAATAATCATGCTAAGCCTTCACAACTCAAAAGCATTTGTGGAAAAGGCAATAGAGGCGGGAGCTAAGGGATACCTGACCAAAGAATCAGCAAGCCGGAAAATTGTGGAAGCTATCTGTGAAGTTCATGCAGGACACTTCTATCTGAGTCCCGACGTCTCCGGTCTTGTAGTTCAGAAAGCACTTGGAAGCATAAGAGGCACCAGGCCTGCCGCCAAATCTGTCCTGACAGCACAGGAAAGAAAGGTTCTTCAGCTCATTGCAGAAAGCAGAACAACCAAGGAAATAGCCTGCGAACTTGGCCTCGCCGTGAACACTATTCACTCCCATCGCAAGAACCTTATGAACAAGCTCAATATCCACAAGGAAACCGAACTCGTCCGTTTTGCGCTCAGAGAGGGGATTGCAAAACTTTAGGAGCCTGTCCGAGTATTGGAGGGGCCGCGTTCCTGGCTTCGCGCGAGCAGATGCAAGACGCCGCGTAGCGGCGGTCTGATTTTAGCCTTGCCTTTTAATGCCGGGAACAGTGGTAATCGGAGGACAATGCGTCGCGCAGGTTGTGAGAAAACATCTAGACTCGGAATATATAGGCCCGAAGGGCCGATAGTGCGCAGGCCCGGCCGTCAGGCCGGGAATAGAATTGAAGCGACGATGAGCGCCAAAGGCGCGGCACTTCGTTGCTTGTGCCGGCCCTTTGGGCCTCATTCTCAATATGCCTTGGCCCCGAGCTAACGCTCGGGGCTATTTACTTCCGGCGCTTCGCGCCTCAACTTCGATTTTTTCTCACGACCGAAGCGACGCCTGACCTGGAACCAAAATAATCGCCTTCCATAGATGAGGCCAACCGTCGCTAACGCGACGGATATATATTTCTCGACCAATTCCCGGCCTTAAAAGGCCGGGCTAAAATCATGGACCGCTACGCGGCCATTTCCAAGCTAGCGCTTATGGTGCTTACGCCCTGGGCTTTGCTTTACCTATGTGCCCGGTCGGTCACTGCTGCGCCCCTTGCGGGGCTAAGAGCCGCGAAGCGGAGAAGCAGATCAGCCCGGTCGGTCAGAGCTCAGTATCAAGTTCTAATTCGAGCTGGAGATTGATAGCGGCAAACGGATGATGAAGGTTGTGCCCTTCCCCACTTCTGTTTCAAATCCCAATTTACCGCCATGCTTGCCGACAACAACCGAGTGAGATATGGCCAACCCTTGTCCCGTGCCTTTGCCGACTCCTTTGGTAGTGAAAAAGGGGGTAAATATTTTGGCTCGATTTTTTTCAGGGATTCCTGTACCCGTATCGCTGATGCGAATCTCAATCCAATTATTATCGTGCCGCGTTGCGACACCGATCAGCCCCTTGCCCTGCTCTCCACCATTGGTGGCTTCTGCAATGGCATGGGCGGCATTGACAACCAGGTTGAGAATCACCTGATTGACGTCGCCGGGCAAACAGGGGACCATAGGGAGCAGCGGATCAAGATCCAGTGCCATTTCCGCGACATACTTCCATTCATTGCGGCACACCGTCAAAGTGTTTTCGATCGCGTGGTTCAAATCAATGGACTGCTTCTCCTCCCCTCCCGGATGGGAAAATTCCTTCATAGCGCGCACGATAGTAGTGATGCGATCCAACCCTTCAATGGATTGCGAGATGGCTTTGGGTGTCTCCTCGGTAAGGTAATCAAGATCAGCTGCGGCAACTGCCGCTTCGATTTCGTCGAGCAGTTTGGGATCCACAGACTCCTCACGGTTTGCCTTCAGCAACCGGCTGTAATTCTCCAAAACCTTCTTCATATCAGCGAATGCGTCCTTTAGAAAGCGTGTGTTGTCGCCGACATACTGCGTTGGAGTGTTGATTTCATGAGCAATGCCTGCCGCGAGCTGGCCGATGGCTTCCAATTTTTGTGCCTGACGCAACTGAATTTCTATCCCGTCCCTTTCCGCTTGAATTTTTTTCCGTTCCGTTATATCGCGAATGATGCCAACTGAAATCCAATGCCCCTTCCTCTGAATCGAGGAAAGCGAGAGTTCAATGCTGATTTCAGTTTTGTCTTTTCTCACGCAGGGCACTTCCACAGTCCGGCCTATAGCATTCCCGCTGCCTGTTTGGCGCCAGGTTGCAAAAGCCGGCGCGAAAACCGGATGCAGTGCGGGAGGAACCAGTATATTGTGGAGATCTTTCCCGATGATTTCGTCGGCCGCGTATCCCGTGATGCGTTCTGCCGCAGGGCTGAAGAGGGTGACCAACCCATCCTCCCCAAGCATGATAATGCCATCCTGGGCAGCATTTATGACAGAAGACAGCCTCGCCTCGCTCTCCCGGAGTTCATCTTCAAACCGCTTCCGATCGGTGATATCCCGTATTACGCCGACAAGTTGTTGATTGCCGTCCGCATCCTTGAGCAATGTTTTGTGCACCATAACTGTATGGTGGCGTCCGTCCCGTCTTTGGAGCTCCTCAGTTGTAATGTCCGGAGCGCCCGTTTCGAAAACACGCTCTTCCTGTTCCCAGATCAAATCCAACGAATCCTTTTCCAGGGACTCCTCCAAACTGCGTCCAATCATCTTTTCGCGCGACGTGCCGGAAAAGGCGCAACTCGCATCATTTGCAAAGACAAATCTGTGCTGGCGATCTTTGACAAAAATGGGATCTCCTATGCAGTTCAGGAGTTGATTCAGGTAGTCCGTGGATCTTTTGAGCCTTGTTTCCGCATTCTTCCATTCCGTTACATCCCGGGCAACTCCAACGTAGATTTTAACTTGTCCGCTAGGATCCTTGACAGGAAACCCCCTATCCCAAATCTGCCGAACAGCGCCGTCCGGGCGAATAATCCGATATTCATGATTGTAGGGTTGCCCGGCTCGTTGGAGGTTGAGTTCTTCGATCACCCATTTGACATCTTCCGGGTGAAGCATCTCACGAAAAGCTTTGCGATCTTCATATAGCTTCTGGCGGGATTGGCCCCAAACGCGCTCGTAAGCCGGGCTAACATACAGCATCCTGCCTTCTGCGACATCCGTCATCCAAAATACTTCATCAATGGTTTCGGCAATCAACCGGAAGCGTTCTTCGCTTTGCAGCAGCGCCTCATCAGCCTGAGCCCGAAAAATCATCTGTGCGGCAGAACCGCTCAAAGCTTCCATTTGAGCCTGCTCTTCCTGGGTAATGGCATGCGAACTGAAAAGAGCAAGCACCCCAACGCTCTCTCCGCTGGAGGAACGCAGCTGAAAACCTGCAAAAGAGCAGAGACCTAGTTTTCTGGCCCATTCATGATCGCTTATGAGAGGATTGCTTACGACGTCATCGATAATAAGCGGATGCAGTTCTCCTGAGCCGATACGGCCAATTGCGTAAGTGCCCAATGGAGCCCGTCGATGCGCACCGTCGGTGTGAGTATATCGGCCCGAACTGGCGATCAGATGGAGGCACATATCTCTATGACTGCAGGCATCGGGTCCCTGATGGATGTTTGCATGCATACATCCGAGTTCACAGAGGTCACCAGGGCTCTTGAGCCAGACGCGGCAAAAGTCCGCCTCGAAGATATTTACCATTCCGTCAGTGATTGTCTTAAGTTTATGGTCCAGCTCGCCGACACACAGAAGATCCTGCTGCAGCTGGTTCAGCAGCACTTGTCGTGTCAAAGATCTTAAGCGTTCCTCCTCTACCAACTTACTGTCTGTGATATCGCGCGCAGAAGAAATCGCGCCAACCACCGCTCCATTACAATCTTTAAGCACATGGCATCGCCATGCCAGGAGACGTTTTTGTCCATCTTGACGCCGTTGCCAGCTTTCTATATAAACCAGGCTTTCATTGCCTGCAAAAATAGGATTAATGGATTTGTATGTATCCTGATCGCCTTCAAAATAACAGGAGGCTTCTTTGCCGATCACATCGCTTCCAAAGAACTCGAAACCAGCTTTATTCGCCCACTTATATTTATTTTGGGCATCCACTTCCATTATTATGTCGGGTATAGCGGCGAGAGTCGCCGCCTGACGAGCCATAAAAGAGCGCAACATCTCTTCCGTGCGCTTTCTCTCAGAAATATCCTGCACAATGCCTTCGAAATGCGGCTCAGGCGAGTCGAAATCGGACACCACTTGCGTGTTTTGAGCCAGCCAAATCAGGCTTCCGTCTTTGCGGCGGGCTTGAAATTCGAAATCCTTAACATATGTATTCTTCTTTAATGCCTCCAGCAACGCTTTGTAGCGATCCGAGCTTGCAAAGTGCTGTTCCATGTCCGGCACAAACTCCACGAGTTCTTCGGATGAGCTATAACCAAGAAATTTCGCAAAGGATGAATTGGCCAGAACAAGCATCCCGGAGAAGTTGATCCTAAAAATACCCTGGATCATGTTCTCAAAGAGATTGCGGTATTGATTCTCCGCGACTTGTATAGCTTTCCGGGTTCTCGAATTTATCGAGCGATAGCTGTGCAATCCGGTTTCGATGGCCCCCTGCAGGCTTTTTGCATTAAAGGGTTTTGGAATAAAACCAAGAGGTTCGGCGAGGTGAGTCCGTTCCAAAGTGTATTCACTCTGATCCGCAGTAACAAAGATCGCCGGAATGCCAAACTCCGATCGGATCTGTCTTGCGGCTTCGATACCATCCATAGCTCCCTGCAATTCAATATCCATAAGAACCACATCCGGTTTGAACTTGCCGGCTGCTTGAAGGGCCTCTTCGCCTGTCGATACGGCAGCAGAAACCTGGTATCCCATCTGCTCCAGGTTGGATTTTATGAATTGCATGATGGACTGCTCATCTTCAACAATCAGGATCTTCTCGGACGACATGGTTTTTATTACTCAAATATTTGG
>JAHFUH010000366.1 GCA_023265215.1 Acidobacteriota bacterium | reverse complement strand
TAAAGCTATCACTATAATATTGATTCCATGTAAGTTATATCGACGCCAGATTTTTACCATGGTCTTAGACGTCATGAAGATTATTTTTATTATTAAATAGATCTTATCGATTAAAATATATATCTTATTTGCAATACAAATGATATTATGGTATAGATATAATATCTATATTGGCATATCTAAGATCTATGTTGTTATTTAATATATCTATATACTTATTAATATGATCAATATGATAATGCAATAAATATTATTGCTAATGGAATAGATCTGTTCTAAAGCTGAGAGCATCTATTCCGTTTCGGAGACTATGGTCTTCGGCATTTAAAAGATCTTCTCTGTCATCGAAAACACGGTTTCGGCGACTGAGAGCATTTTCTCCGAGGTGGAGAAGATCTTAGCCGCCTCGGACCACAGTTTCTTTGCGGCATAGAGCGTTTTCGCCGTCGCTGAGAAAATCAATGGCGAAGCGCCCGGAACTTTCTTAATTACATAGCAATGGATGAAATGGAATAAACAACCTTGATAGGGAGATCCACTATGTGTCCACAGATTCGCATTGCAGATGGACTTCGAACCCAGTCCGCCGAACGACTCCTCACCACCGCCGGCGCCATTATCAACGGGCTGACCGGCAACGTCTCTTTCCCTTCGCCGTCGGTGGATCTGAAGACGCTGCAAGCCGCCGTCGACGATCTGAACGCAGCCCTGGCCGCGCAACTTATTGGAGGCCCCCCTGCAACGGCGGAGAAAAGAAACAAGCAGGAAGCTCTAATCGTGCTCTTGCGCAGGCTGAGGCGCTATGTCGAGGATAGCTGCGGCAACGATCTGTCGGTTCTCCTGTCGAGCGGTTTTCAGGCAGCGGTGACCACGCGCGTGCGTTCGCCTCTGGCAAATCCCTCTATTCTCAACATCCGCTTTGGAAACAGCACCGAGCTGGTGCTGAAAGTGACGCCGATTGCGCATGCGAAGTGTTACGAAGTGCGCTCTGCGGTGGTCGGCGAGGGGAATACTCCCGGCCCCTGGCAAAGCGCCGGCTTGTTCACCAGCACGCGGTTGATGACGATCAGCGGCCTCACCCCGGGAACGACCTACATGTTCCAGGTGCGAGCCGTCGGCGGTTCCACTCGATACAGCGATTGGAGCAATCCAGTGTCGCGCATGTGCGCGTAATTATCGCTCGCTGCCAACGAGGGCCTCGCATCGGAATCCGCGGCCCCGCATCTCTTGCCGTAGGCCTGCCGCCCGCTCCGACCTGCTTTGCGGGATAAGGGATTAGATTGCCTTTCAGTTGGTCAGACATCCAAAGTGTTCGGCTGGCGATCCGGTCAGCGGAGAAAACCTGGACACGCACTGTTTGTTCCATTCTCGATGGGTGTCCACATTCTTTGTTTTGATGGGTGTCCACATTCTCATGGGTGTCCACATTCTCGCCCTTTTCGACAAGGGCCCATCCATCCAGCTTGCTCCAGAGTTCCGAGCCTGGCACACAAGTTCCGACTCGTTTGGCGTATCGCCTATGTCTTTTGAATTCCAAGTATGTTTCTTACGGCGATGCGGCCGGTGCACAGCGCCTCCGCATTGTTTCCGCCGCCGTTATACATCCAGCCCCAGAAGGAACCGAGTTCACCTGCGCTGTATAAATTCGGTATCGGCTGGTTGTCAGGGTCGACCACCTGGCACTTGGGGTTCCGTCTTGGCCCACCCTGCGTGTTGTATGTCGCCGGGTAGATTTTGACGCAATAAAAAGGCGGTTTTTCAATCGGAGCCATGCTTCTCTGCGGCCGGCCAAAATCCTGATCGACTTGGTTCTTGCATAGCTCGTTGTATCGGGTCACGGAAGATTCCAGATCGGCAGGCTTCATTTCAAGTTTGCCCGCAAGATCGGCTAAAGTATCTCCTTTTGTAATCCAGCCCTTTTCGATTTCTTTGATGTTGTCCCGGCTCGCCTGATAGTTGCCGAACCAGCTGAACCAGCCAAACTTAAACCCGCCTGCACCAGCGATCGGACCCCTGGTCCGCATGCTCTCGTCGAATATGCAGAAGCATGGAATTCGAGTGAAGGCGCCAATGACCCCGTCGAAATAAAGCAGATATTCCTTATGCCCGAATCCATGCCGGTTATCACGCGTTTCATTCATAAAACGTTTGCCGATCTTGTCCACCAGGATATAAGAATTTCCGGGAAAGCTGGCTGGAATCATTACCGGGGCATATTCAGGAACCATCATGCAACCAACTCCGGCCAGCGAGTTATTCATGTGCCAAAGAGCCGCGCCGGCTTTCTGAGCCATCCTGATCCCGTCTCCCGTGTTGCCTGGAGTTCCGCGGCCATAGGTGGGCCAACCCGGGAGGAACTGCTTCTGCATCTCAAAATCAAACTCAAAACCGCCGCAAGCGAGCACAACTCCTTTTTTGGCTTTTATAGAAATCGTTTTTCCGCCGCTGATCGCCTTGACGCCAATGACCTCGCGCGTTTCAGAAAGCACTAGGTCCCTGGCCGGCGTATCATAAAGTACTTCAATCCCTCGCTTTTCCACCTGTTCACGAACTGGGATCCACAGGCTTCCCCCTCCTGCGGTGCCATTGTTGCTCCATGTGCGCACGCATTTTGAGCCCGGCAGTTCTGGATGCTCCGGCTGAAACACGCCGAGCGGTTTTGGCTGCACTCCGAGTTGTTCAAGCCAGCTGTTCAGCTTCATCATTTCTTCTGCGAGAGCTTGAAGGCTTTCCTTGTCCGTGAGCCCCTGGCAGAGTGCCTCCATGTATTGGAGCGCTTCCGGGAGATTCGTCGGCGTCCACCACATGTTGCCCGAAACCCTGCTGTTGCCTCCCTCGTGCTCCTTGGGCATTTTCTCCAGGATTAAAACTTTCGCCCCCGCGTCTTTCGCTGAAATTGCAGTCGAGAGGCCTGCGAATCCCGTGCCGAGCACGACTATGTCCGCTTCTTTATCCCATTTGTCCGGGATAAGTTTAGAAGGTTTTTGCGCACCAACTAAAACATTTGCGGCCGCTATGCCCGGTGCTGCAACCGCAGCCCCTTTCAGGAATTTGCGACGGCTGACCTGCTTTTTTTCATCATTCATAATTAATCTCCTAATAACTTGAGCGCGGGTGTTTCGCTTAATGCCGAAACCGGTTAAATAACAATACACTACAATTAATGTCGGGCGTCGCTACCGCAACGCAATTTTGTTGTTCTGCGCTACCCTCGGCCTTAAAAGGCCGGGCTAAAATCATGGGCCGCCACGCGGCCAATCCCCCAATAATGGTGATGAACTTTTTGTCTTTCACCTTTGCAAATTTGGAAAGAACATAGTGATCTACGGCAATTTTGGTTTTCTTTAGAGAGTCAATCCAGGTTTGTGTTTTCACCAGGCTGGCCTGGTCGGCTACAAGCGTCATTGTAACCTGAGCCCTGGCGCCTGAAGCGGCCAGATTCAGGGAAGCGGCTATGAGGGCAGGAAAAACCCAATTTCTTATTCTCACTTTTTTGCTCCCCTTAATTTTTGCAAAATAATATCAGGCCACGCATTTGCGGTCACCAAAATTTGATAGGGCATCCACTGGAAAAGCTGGACGCGAACTACGCGGATTGTACGGATTAACGCGGATAAACAATATATTATGTCCGCGTTAATACGTGTAATCCGCGTAGCCCGCGTCCAAAAAACCGTTTCGAAAATGCGACAATCGTCGTAAATTCTTTTGTACAGTTCCAAAGGAGATCAATAAATGAAGAAAGCGGCCCTGATTCTATCCGCGATTCTTGCGATTGCGGCGTCCTTTGCTATCGCGCCGGCGTATGAAGCGATTGTAGGTCCAACCGGAGTTTTGAAGTACAACGCTGAAAAGTCCTACGGCGGCTATACCCTATTTTCTCCGATGATCGGTTCAAAGATAGTTTATCTGATCGATATGGAAGGAAACCAGGTGCACAAGTGGGAAACACAATACCGTCCCGGTGCCTACGCCATGCTGCTGCCCAACGGGAATCTTCTGAGAGGAGGGGCATTGGACAATCCGCCCTGTTCCATTGGAGGAGTCGGCGGAATTGTTCAGGAAATTGACTGGGATGGGAAGGTGGTCTGGGAATACAAGCTGATGACTCCGACAGAAGTTCAGCATCATTGTTTTGCGCGCATGCCAAACGGCAACACATTGATTCTGGCGTGGGAGTTTAAATCCATCAGTGATGCCATTGCCAAAGGACGTGATCCCAAGACAATTCCTGCAAGCGTGTATGCCGGGGGGAAGAGGATCACCGGTTTTTGGGCCGATTTTGTGCGCGAGGTGAATCAGAAGGGCAACACCGTTTGGGAATGGCATTCGTGGGACCACATCGGCAAAGGGCCCAATCAATTGGACATCAATTACAAGCTCCCGGAGCCCATGGGAGAATATTATCCGAATTTTGACTGGACCCACTACAACGCGCTCGATTACGTCCCGGAAACAGATCAGGTTCTGCTGAATTCCAGGAGTTTCAGCGAAACCTATCTCGTCAACCACAAGACGGGCACCATTGAATGGCGATGGGGAAATCCCAGCGCATATGGTCAGGGGAGAGCTCCTTCATTTTATGACAATGGCGATCAGGTGCTTTTTGGCTCCCACAATGCCACTCCGCTTTCAAATGGCAACATCCAGATTTTCAACAATGGATCGGAACGGCCGGAGGGGAATCGCTCAGCTGTGGTGGAAGTGGATCCTAAGACAAACAAAGTCGTATGGGAATACTACACCAAGGATTCCACGAGTTTCTTCAGTTTCAGGCAGGGCTCGGCACAGCGGCTTCCGAATGGAAATGTGCTGGTTACATCCGCGAATCACGGGCACCTGTTTGAAGTGACGCCCAAGAAAGAAATCGTTTGGGATTACGTTTCACCGATATCCGGCGGGAAGTCTATGTGCACTATCGAAGACGGCGATATGGCCAATGGGATCAGCAATATGATTCACCGGGCCTATCGTTACGGCATCGATTATACGGGTTTGCAGGGCAAGGATCTCAGCAAGAAAACTTCTTTGGCAGAGGGTTGTCCGCAGTTTTACAAAGTCTTCGGCGTTAAATAGCGAAGAAGCCAGAAGCCAGGAGTCAGAAGACGGAATAATTTATTTCGGCTCCTGGCTTCTTCCTTAATAAAGTTACAGGAGAATGAAAAATGTACGAGGTCTTCAAAGGCAGAGTGGCACTGGTTACAGGGGCAGCGTCAGGCATCGGCAGGGGCGCCGCGCGGGCGTTTGCAAGCGAAGGCGCGCGAGTCATTGTTTCAACCGATTCCAATATCAAAGGGGGTGAAGAGACTGTTCGACTGATCAAGGAAGCCGGTGGTGAAGCCGCTTTTGTAAAATGTGATGTCCGCAAAGCTGCGGATGTCGAGGCAATGGTCGCCAAGGCCGTGGAGCTTTATGGAGGCCTTCATTACGCCTTCAACAATGCGGGCGTCGGACCTGACGGCGCTCGATTTCCCTTCGTCTCGCTTGCCGAGTGCCCGGAGGAAGTTTGGGATCGCACCCTGGACATCAACCTGAAAGGCGTATTTCTCTGCATGAAGTACGAGATCAGGCAGATGCTTAGACAGAAATACGGCGCTATTGTCAACAATGCCTCTTTGGGTGCCCTGAAAGCCCTCCCCGGGTTTGCCGCATATGATGCGAGCAAACACGGCATGATCGGCTTGACCAAATCCGCGGCCCTCGATGTCGCCGCCAGCGGCATTCGAGTGAACGTGATATGCCCGGGCCCGACCGATGGGACGAGTCTGATGGAGAACTTGTCTTCCACA
>JAHFUH010000033.1 GCA_023265215.1 Acidobacteriota bacterium | reverse complement strand
CACTCCGAAGATTATTAAAGAGTACGGTGGAAAACTCACAATCATGGGTGGTATCGACAACGGAAAAGTCGACCGTGGCGACTGGACGCGCGAGGCTCTCCACGAGGAGACCTTCAGGGCTTGCCGCGAATACGGCACGAAATTCTATATCCCCTGCACCACGATGGGCGATCCGGCCAGCATCTACCCCGGTGTCTATGACACTGTCATGGAGGAGATCGACAAAGCTTCCAGGGAATTGTTCAAATAATATCGTAACGAGGCTTGCCGGACTTCCTGATACACCGGTGCTCGTTAGAAGGACACGCGTGAGGACTTAATTCCAGCTAAATCCACGGCCTATGGCCGTGCGACCCTAGCAGACTAAGCCGTTCCGGCGTGCCGCCGATTAATTTGGCAACAAAACACGAAAGAACTCGGGGTCGCTATCACTATCTGGGTCGAAATCAGGGAAAACAATCTCCAAAAGGTACTCCATTACTTTGCTTCCGTTTCAAATACCGACCGCGACTCCGACCCCGAGAAAAACGGCGAATCGCCCCGCTCTGCGCTCGCTGTTACCCACACGTGACACTGTGGGTTTGGATTGGCACCTCATTGCTCAGGATGCCGAATGAGGCCCTTCGGGCCTGAGCCGAACGAACATTTAGAATCTGGAGAATCGCCGTGATGCGTCATCTGCCCACAATGTCAAGTGTGTCCCGCAGTGAGCGCTGTGCGGGGTAGGCCAAAGCCACGCCTTCCAGGCGTGGTCGATTACGCCGCACACATCGGACCACCGATGTCTGCGGCTTTCTGCTTATGCTTTGCTTAAAGAGCAAGCAGCAGCTTCTTTTATTTGCTGTAATGAATCCTCGATTGCCTATAAAGCTCCTCTCTGAAAGCAGGGGTTAACATATTCAAAGCATTAAAATTAAAAAATGAAGGCTTTTTCGGATTACAGAATTTAGCAGCATATTTCCTTGCTTCTTTCCGCTGCTGTTCTTCTGTCGAAGTTCCCGGGTCGAAGTTATCAGGCATAACTCCGACGAAAAGTTTATCTCCATACAAATTATAAATTTTATGCGTATCATTCATGGCCTGCGGGCACCATGTATCCCAGCCCGCTGCTATGATGTTTGGGATCTGTTTCATCAGCTGGCCGCAGCTGTGCAGCTCGCAGTATTTGCCTTTCGAATGCAGAAAATCAGTGACTCTTTTCATGTAAGGAACGATCATTTCACTGGCTACAGATGGAGAAAAAAATGTCTCTTGCTGTGAGCCCCAGTCATCATGGATGCAGAATCCGTCAATGCCGGGGAAATGAGTGCAGAACTTGTCGAATATTTTTATATATAGATCGGTTGCTTTATCAAAAAAGGCTTTAATAGCATCCTGCTGATCTTCATCAATCATGGCAACAACCGCGTTTTCAAATTCCATGAAAGTGATCAGTCTTTCGTACCAGCCTGTCAGAAACCAGCATACGTTGAATTTTTCATCATCGAGCAATGATTTATTTTCTTTAGCGCTGCCTTCCCAGTCCCAGGCTTCAATGTCGGGCCAGACAATTTTATCCGGCCATTCGTTAAAATCCTCTATAAACGGCCTGCCTGGACGGATCATGGATCCGCCCGCTACCGGGACATACTCCCATATCATGCCAAACATGTCAGGCCCGCCGCCCTTGTTCGGATCAAAAGGATTGGCCTCAAAAACGAACGCACGCGCGATATTATCAGGGACAACTCTTGGGCTGAACAAACGGCTTTCCAGCATGCCTGAAATCTGCCAGATCGCTTCCTTTTTTAGCAAACCTCTAACAGCTTCCCTGTTGGAAACGGGATGGCTATAAATTTTCATCGCAGGCATGAAAGGCGATGCGGGAAGCTCTTTGATAACTTCCATTTCCTTGGGATCAAATTTTGGCACTGCCATTTTTATATTCCCTTCTTAAAATTTATGCTGATGGTAATCTGATAGTTGTTTGCCTTTTCTCAGGAGGAGCAGAATACTATAGGATCGGTCAGAAAACAGCAGGATTTGCCGAATGCAATCAAGGCATCGGTTTTCAAAAGCGGTCGACTTCATATCAGTATGTTTGTAGGTTTGTTTTTCTATCGTTTTGTTCGAAGAAGATACCCTGCATTACTCAAAACTGTTCGGTGCTGCTATGCATATGATGGAGAAATTGATAATAATGGCGCTTGAAGCCGGCTTTGATGCGGCGGGTGCGCTGGATTGTTCTACAATTATTCTACGACCCGAGGCTCGCGAAGCCTGCGAGAATAACAGGTGTGGACGTTACGGCAAGAGCTGGTCCTGTCCCCCGGGATGCGGATCTTTGGACGATTGTGCAGCCCTTGTTCGCCGGTACGCGAAGGGGCTTATTGTGCAGACAGTAGGAAAATTGGAGGATGAATTCGACGGTGAAGGAATGATGGCGGCTGCGCATCGTCATGCGCAAAGCTTCCGCCGCTTTTCCAAGGAGTTGCGGATGGATTATCCCGGCATGCTTCCCCTCGGAACCGAAAGCTGTTCAAATTGCGATCCTTGTTCCTACCCGGATGCTCCATGCCTGGATCCGCTTGGAGCAAGCTCGCCGATGGAGGCATTTGGAATGATGGTAAGTGATATCTGTCAGGCAAACGGCATGGAATATTACCGTGGCAAGGGTACGATTACATTTACCGGATGCTTTCTGTTGGAGTAGGTTATGGGTGCGTCCATAGGACTGGAGCGGCATTGTCCAAATAGCGACCCAGAAATGGCTACCAAAATGAACTTGATATTGAAACTAACGCTTCTTGCACAATGGTTTTTTATCCTGTTCCCAATTACTATTTATGCACAGAAAGAACCGCCGCTTATTTTAGACAAACAAGGCGCATTCAAACTTATTGATTGGGGTGTTTATACACACTACGACTGCGGATATACAAAAGCTGAAACTACAGCAAATTATCAGAAAATTATTGGGATTACGGATGCCGTCCGAAAAAATCCTGTTATGTCTGACATGAAAGGATTCGACTGTCAGACCTATGTTTTCGCCCATCCATGCGATCCCAAGGCCGGTTATGGAATTGCCTGCGATATCCGATTTGATTTCGGTGCCTGGGTTTTGCTTAAGGGGCAACCTCAAGTTTATAAAATTGAACCACCCAACTGGAAATTGCAGGTGAACCATTTAGGCAGTTTTGCAAACAAAGGGTTTGCTTTTAACAGTTTGAAACCCTCGGATAAACCTAAAGATGGATTCAATTACGAAAAATGGAATAGTATCACGGAGAAAATCAGGGAATGTTTTTATATTCCGGGACCTAAAGAAAAATTGGGCGATGGAATTGACCGGTATGGAAGCGAATTGATTGTCGTTTACAATGCAGCTCGGCCGCCCTATAGCGTGCCTGTTAGATTTCGCGAATTAGCCACCTGGATAATTGACTACTGGCGAATGTACCCTCAACAAGCTGCTTCCGACATGATGACCAAATTGGTAGAGGCTGAATATGCAAAATTTTCTGAGGCCGAACGCGAAGGCTATGCCTATTATGGAAGTGATGAACGCACGCCAACCTTGCAGATCACATCCGTTCCCAATCAATTACCGGTCATGAGGAAAAACCCTGATTACTGGAATAAAGTACTTCCACGATCAGCTATTCAGATACTTACCTTTGAACGTCTGGCCGATACCAAACGATATACCAGAGAGAAGGAAGATGCTCTGAAACATGACTCTTCGGGATACCACCTGCTCAGGTTTATGGAATCGCTGGATATTAACCCCTTTACCGGCTTAATTGAAAAATAAGAAATTGGGGATCGCGCTATCCTATACCACCGGCAGAGTGGATGGTAAGAGGAAGCACCCTTGGGGCTTTCGAAGTTAGAAACGCATGACATAACCGCCGAGCTTTTTCGTGTCTCACTGCCAGAGGCGGAGGTTTGCCTTAAGGGAAATTAACGCCCGCATCAGGGATAGTTGAAACCTCGCCTTGAAGCTCCGAAGAGGCTATTTATTATTTGGGAAATCCTACGGATTGGGCCAGGGTGATTTTCTGGTCCGGGCGCAGATTCATTTTCTTGGCCAGCGCGGGCCGGTCGATGCTTCCGCGCACCACTGCAGAAAGCCCTTCAGATGCGCAGAACAGATAAACATTCTGCGCCAGGAAGGCTGTATCGGCTCCGGTATAAAACTCCAGCGCATCCGGTTCTTTGATATTTGCTTTCTTCAGGTCCGCAACATAGACCATGTTTACGGCAGCCTCTTTAACATAATCATTTGTCCCGGTCAGGGCACGGATATCTTCGGAAAGGATTTTTCTCAATTGGTGGTCCTTGGGCTCATACAGGTACAATCCGTCGCTCGTAGCCGCATAAACATCCATTTCCTGGGCATTTCTTGCGGAGGGCGCAGTATGGTGACCGTCGGGCCGGTTAATGCCCCACGCGGCCCACAGCAGGCTGGAAAGAGTGGCGACAGGCAATTTTTTGGCACTGAATTCGCGCCCTGATTTGCGCTCCTTCAACGCCTGCATCAAGGGCATTCCTCCTGCGGTTTTGGGCTCAGGCAATTTGACAACTTCCTGGGCATGGGCCAGGCCGATGCAAGATACTATTATCCAGAATGCAAATCGTGTGGATAGTCGTTTCATTGGGATTCTCCTCAATCATATTCTATCGCCATCCGGATCTTATGCTGATATTACTAATGAGTCCATATGTAAGAGGACATAATTTAAGGGCGGACGCGGCGTCTCGCCGTCACTGCACGGAACACGAATACACGGAATTGCACAGAAAAACACGGATAATATTTTGATTATTTATCCGTGTTCTTCCGTGTAATCCGTATTCTCCGTGTCCTGTCTTGAGCTATTAATGGCTGCTTACTAATGAACTGATTAGTAATTTCATGCCGGATCCCCTGCATGCATTTCCTGATACCATCCAAGTATACAGAGCATAATCTCGAATAAGCGCAAAAAAAACAGTTTGGGAGCGGGACGGTTTGGCATATGATCGGCCTAGCATCCGATCAAATAATCTCTGAAATGGCTTACAAGGGTTGGGACATGGAACTCCTTAAATTCCAGATTGATAGCAAGGAAATGGAAGCCTTTGAGGGGATGACGATCCTTCAAGCTGCTGAAAAAGCCGGAATCAATATCCCCACTCTCTGCCATCATAGGGACTTCATTCCGACAGGAGCGTGCAGGGTTTGTGTCGTGGAACTCGAGGGATCCGAACGGCTGGTGGGGTCCTGCCACACGCCGGTTGCAAAAGGAATGGCTCTTCACACGCGGTCTCCCAAAGTCCTCAAAGCCCGGAAGGCCACAATTGAGCTGTTGCTGGCGGCTCACACGGGCCCTTGTGTTATGGATTTCCGGGCCGCCCAGTGCGATTTGCATAAAATTGCTTCGGACCTGGAAGTGGGCCCTCCAAGGTTCCACATAAAAAAGCCCCGATTTTACCCGATCGAAGACGCCAGCCCATATATCCGCCGGGATTTGTCGAAATGCATCCTTTGTTCCCGATGCATCAGCGCCTGCAATGAACTCGCCGGGAAGGGAGTCTTCGGCGCGGGATACCGTGCTTTTGATTCAAAGGTTATTGTCGATAATGACATCCCTCTGAATAAGGAGGTTTGCAAGGACTGTTATCTGTGCGTTGAATATTGCCCTACAACGGCTCTCAGCAAAGCAAAAAACGCCGGCGACAAAAAAAGAGGGAAAAAGATGGCGGCCGTTTTACCCCAGCCCCGGCTTCAGGACACCAGATGCGGGAATCTTCTTCCGATGCTGAAGAAAGCTCAAAGCATATCCCGCCACGTATCTGCGAAATTCATGGCCAAAACAGCCGAATCCTTGAACCTGTCGGTCAGCGAAGTTTTTGGCGTAACAACTTTTTATTCTTTTCTCTCAACCAGGCCGCTTGGGGCCAATGTTATTCGTGTGTGCAAGAATCTCCCTTGCTACTTGAAGGGATCCGAAATAATTTTGAAGGGAATTGAAGAGGCAATCGGTATAAAGCCCGGCGAAGTGACCCGCGATAAAAAATACTCTCTGGAATTGGCTAATTGCATCGGAGCTTGCGATCAGGCCCCTGCGATGCTGATCAATCAGGAAGTTTACGGAGATCTGACTCCACGGAAAATTTCAAAGATATTGAAGCAGTTCTGATCCGCTCAAGGAGAATGACTGTGCAAAAACGGATCGTATTAAAAAACTGTGGTTTGATCGATTCCAAAAGTATCGATTCGTATCTGCGCAGGGGCGGCTTTGCGGCACTGGAAAAAGCTCAGAAATTTATGACACCGGAACAGGCTATTGAAGAAGTCTCTGCATCGGGATTGCTGGGGCGTGGTGGGGCGGGATTTCCCTGCGGGCTCAAATGGAAGATCGCGAGAGAACAGCGTTCGGACGAGAAATACATTATTTGTAATGCGGATGAAGGCGAAGTCGGAACCTTCAAAGACAGGTACATACTGGAAAACGATCCATTCACTCTCATTGAAGCCATTGCCATCTCCGGCTGGGCTATCGGGGCGGGAAAAGCCTTCATTTATCTGCGTGCTGAATACCATCGCCTTTTTGACCGGTTACTCAATGCCATCAATCAGGCCGGGAGAAAGGGCTTTTTGAATCATCTGGACATCGAGCTGCGCGAGGGTGCCGGCGCATACATGTGCGGCGAAGAATCGGGGCTCATGAATTCCATTGAAGGCCTGCGGGGAGAGGCTCGATACAAACCCCCGTTCCCGCCGCAAAAAGGATTGTGGGGAAAACCCACCGTCATCAACAATGTCGAAACGCTGATGAATATCCCGCAGATAATTCTGAACGGGAGTTCCTGGTTCAAAGCGATGGGAACTGCGCGCAGCAAAGGAACCAAAGTCTTTTCCGTGAGCGGGGACGTGGAAAAGCCGGGAGTTTATGAACTGGAGCTTGGCAGCAGACTTTCGGAACTGGTGTGCGATCTGGCGTCCGCCCGTGAGATAAAGATGGTTCAGGTCGGGGGCGCATGCGGAAGAATAATTCCGGTGGAACTGATCGATACGCCGCTTGCCTATGAAACTGTCCTGGGCTCGGGGGCGGTTACCGTATTCAATCAAACCAGGGATGTCATCGATGTAATGCATAGGAATATGAAATTTTTGGCGGAAGAATCGTGCGGGCGTTGTACGCCCTGCCGAGACGGTTCCGAAGCCATGCTGGAAATCTTGGGAAGACTGGCCAGGGGAGAAGGGGCAGGCGAAGATATCGGAGCGCTGGAGGATCTTTCAAGTGTTATGACTCTTTCCGCGCTTTGCGGCCTCGGCCAGACGGCACCAATGCCGGTTCTGGATACTTTGAAATATTTCAGGAAGGAATATGAAAGCCGGGTCGAGCAATCGATCTTCCTGCGGACGATTGGATGATGGAGCCCTGTACCAGGAGTTAAAACTGATGCCCAATAAAGATGTGCCGGGAGTTGAACTGAAAAAGTATTCGTGCCCATACTGTTTAATTACTTTTGACGCTTTCGAGGCGATCAAGTCCCACATCGTCGCCGACCACAAGTCCGAAGCGCTGCCCGAATCTGAGGGAACAGTTCATCTCACGATTAATGGCCAGGAATACACTTTTCAGGTTGAGCCGGATTGGACGCTTTATTACCTGATCCACGACAAGCTCGGCTTCACCGGGACAAAACTGATGTGCGACCGGGGCGCCTGCGGATCCTGCACCGTTATTATGAACGGCCGGCCTATTCTCTCGTGCATGACTCTGGCGATTGAATGCAAAGGTAAGAGAATCGAGACAGTGGAAGGGATTGCGGCCTCCAATCACCCGCTGGTCGAGGAATATGTAAAACACCATTGCATGCAATGTGGGTACTGCACTCCGGGATTCGTGGTTACCGCAAAAGCACTTCTCGATAGAAATCTCAATCCAACCGAGTATGAAATACGGGAAGCGCTTGGGGGAAATCTTTGCCGCTGCGGAACCTATCCGCAGCATCCGAAGGCAATTATGGATGCGGCAAAAATACTGCGGGAAGCGAACCGTGAGCCGGGGATCCGTGACGCCGGATAGGAGAGTATAGTGAGGAAATTTGCACATATCGATGCTCATACTGTGGATGAGGCTGTTTCAGCCCTCCGGCTGTATGGGAATCGAGCGGCTGCAATCGCTGGCGGCACAGATCTTTTGGGAAAGATGAAGGATGAAATCCTGCCCAGGTACCCGGAAGCGCTCATCAATCTCAAAACAATCCCAGGCCTCGAATTTCTTCGGGAGGATGCGGGAGTGCTGCGAGTCGGGGCCCTGACAAAGCTTGAAGATATTGGAAAGGAACCTCTGGTTTGCCAAAAATACGCAGCCCTTTCGCAAGCGGCAAATCGCATGGCTTCCCCGCACCTGAGGGAAATGGGCACACTGGGAGGGAATCTCTGCCAGGACATAAGATGCTGGTACTACAGAAATCCGAATAACCGGTTCCCCTGCCTCCGGAAAGGGGGCGGGAGATGTTACGCAATCGATGGAGACAATCGATACCATTCCATCATGGGAGGGAGCGTGGAAGGGGGGTGCTATGCAGTGCATCCCAGTGACACAGCGCCTGCCTTAATAGCCTTGAACGCCTTAGTCGTCACTTCAAAAAGAATTCTGAACCTTGAGAATCTCTTTCAGGTGGACGTGGGAAAAACCACCGTGCTGGATGCCGATGAGATTTTGACGGAGATTCAGATCCCTAAACCGCCGGACGGCGCAAAAAGCGCATTCCTGAAATTTGCCATCCGGAAGTCCATTGATTTCCCAATTGTCAACTGCGCAGCCATGATCACGATATTCCGAGGAAAAGTGAAGGCTGCTCGTATATGCTTGAACGCGGTTGCGGTAAAACCCTATCGAGCGCTCAACGCGGAAAAAGCCATTTTAGGAAAGCAGATGGATGAGAAGCTTGCGGAATCCGCGGGCCTGGCGGCTCTATCGGAATCGAAACCGACGGAACGCAACGGATACATGGTTCAAATAGCGAAAACGCTTGTGAAAAGAGCAATCCTGGCCTGTAACGAGTGATGAATTATGAGTGACGAATTTTAAAACATACAACGAGTTACGGCTTATGAGTGACGATTAAAAATTTACCTGCACGTTTAAACGGGGTTTCATTCGTAATTCGTAATTTCAAAAGGGGGTTCGATGAGTCAACAAGCTACAGCAGCAGCAATACAGAAAGCGGAGACTAAAACACCCGCGTACGCATGGGTAGTTTTGTTTGCACTTTATATGGCCACTCTGTCGGCGACGCTTAATTTATTTAAAGTGCCGCCCGTGATGGGTACTCTGATAGAAAAGTTCCATTTGAATGACAGCCAGGCGGGGTTGTTAATGTCCGTTTTTTCGATTATGGGCTTCGTTCTCGCCATTCCGGCAGGCTACATCCTGAAGCGATTCGGCATAAAGATGACAGGCCTGATAGCGGTTGGCTCGCTCATAATCGGATCGAGCCTCGGGGCAATGGCTGCTACATCGCTCAATCTGCTTTTTTTCGGCCGCTTCATTGAGGGAATTGGAATGGGGCTGATTATGGTGACATCCCCCTTTGCCATCAGCGTGTGGTTTCCGCTGCATAATCGAGCATTGCCAACGGGAGTATGGGCAACCAGCGTAGGGATAGGCAACATCGTCACGCTCCTCGTCGCTCCTTCTATGGCGCTATCACACGAATGGCAATCCGTATGGTGGGCTACTGCCGGATTTTCTGCTCTGGCGTTTGTTCTTTTCGCCGCCATGTTCCGCATGCCAAAACAGGAAGAAATGTATGCGGCGCCAGCGCCGGCTTCTGTAACACAGGAAAAGCCACCCAGTCTGCTAAAAGGCATGGCCAATCGCAGCCTTTGGATGATAAGCATCTCGTTTGGATGCTATAACCTGGTTGTTATGGCCATGTGCTCCTGGCTTCCCAGATTTTTGTTAAAATTCCGCGAATTTTCTCCGACCTTTGATAAGGGCGTTTTCATGCACGCTGGTTTTGTCACAGCCTTAATCATGGCGGCTTCAATCTTCTCCGGCCCTGGCGGCGGCAACATATCGGATCGTTCAAGAAAGCGCAAGAATATGATTCTCATTCCCTATATTCTGATGACGCTAACCCTCTTTTTCCCCTTTACCGCAACCGGCCTGATGATCCCGCTATTTATGATCGTATTCGGAATCGTCGGTGGCCCTCTTGCTCCCGTTCTTCTGGCAGCTGTCCCGGAAGTATCCGAGTCCCCTGCACTGATCGGAATCGGAATGTCCGTAGCGGCTGTCGGTCAGAACATTGGGATGTTTATCGGACCGGCGCTGTTTGGTGCAATCCTGGATAAATTGGGCAACGGCATAGGCGCATATGCGGCGGCAGGGTACTGGATGATTCCCATTTGTGTGGTTGGGATCATTGCCACTTGCTTTATCAAGGTGCGATAAAAAACCTCAATACAAATCTGCAAATTGCCACGGACTCCACAGATTTATTTAAATCTGTGGAGTCCGTGATTTTTTTTGGGAGTATACTTCGCTTATCCAAAGGTAATTTGCATTTAGCCATTCTTCTGCGGGCGGGCACGTCAGATGGCTAAGATTAATTCCACTATACGATGCCAACATGGATTTGGTTTCCGTGTCGCCAGTCTTCAACCTGTATGATGCCCGCTGGCTGATCCGCACTTACCAGCGCCAGCATCCTCCGGCGAAATTTGTTTTCGCGGAAGAAAAACGGATGGGAATCGCCCTTGATTCCATCGTCTCAATGGGCTCGATGATCTCGGGCGGACGGGTTCAGAATTCCGTTCTCTCCCACGATGTCCGGGTGGATTGTTCCGCCGACGTTCAAAGCTCGATTTTGTTTTCCCATTCGAAAATCGGGCATCACTCCCGCGTGCGTCACGCCATCATAGACCGCAAGGTGCAAATACCCCCGCACAGTTTTATTGGATATGACATCGAAGAAGACCGGAAGAAATACCATGTCACGGAAACCGGGATAGTGGTGATTGTGCCGGAGCGGATTTTCGAAAAGTAGCGAATAAAGTTTGGAATTTTAGATTTCAAAGCTTAAAACCTAAAACTCCAAACTTTACGGCTATTCGAGAAGAAACACACGGGCCTGGCGCAATCAGGCCGGTTCAAAAAAAATCCCCACTCCTCCTGGAAGCGTCACCGCGTGATACCCCAGGCAGCAGATTTTGGGGCTTACGCTGCGTTGCGCCGCGCATTTCAGCAGCAGGCCGAAATTTGGAGCGATTAAAAACAGCCTCGGCTGGGCGGAGAAATTAATCACTCTTCCTTGATACATGCGGCGGAGAACAGGAGTATTGCGAACAAGCCAATCAAAGTGGCCGATGCCTCGCAAGAACAATCCGTCGTTGGGAACAGCATCGAGCGCAACGATCACGATCTGGTCCAAGCTGTCGAGAAGCAGGAGATCAAGAGAACCGAAGGGATCGCAGGGCACATTGACGTCAATAAAACGCAGTCCGTCTTCCAGAACAGCTGCGTTCTTGCTAAGGAGTGATATCAGCAATTCGCGATTAATCGCAGAGGAGGCTTTTAAGACAATTGGAGCGGCAGTCGGTACCGGTTGGGGGCGGGCCTGCTCGGAGGGAGCAATCTGCCCCGCCCCCTTTTCCGTTTCCCCTCCTGACGGAGAGAGAAAAAGATAAGATACATCTTCCAAACCTCTGGCAAGCCGCCTTTCGCCTCGGCGGTTATCCTCGGTCTGAGAATCTATATCGTCGTTGAGTTGAGGTTCCAAATTGTCCGGATCCTAATTTTCCGGGCTGGTTTGTTTGAGATCTATTACAGAATCCCGATCTCCAAAGGGACTGGGTTCAGTATAGGAATTCATTGGATCGCTTACCCATCGCCCATCGATCACATAACGGTAACGATATCTGCCGGGCGTTAGCGCCAGGATCTTTTTCCAGACGCCGTTGCTGAATTCCATTTCGCTGCCTTCCGCAACCCATGAATTAAAATCACCTGCCAGCTGAACACGGTTCGCTTCCGGCGCTTCCAGCGTGAACAAAACACCATCGCTTGTTGGCATAGGCGCCGACGGCAATTGAATGCTCGAAGCGCTTTCGAGCTCAGGTTTTGAGAGTTCCTCGATCAGAGGCATCCCTGTTTCTTCGCGAACAATTTCCCTTGTGAGGCTCAGGTAGTCTTCATAACCCACGGACCGGGGAGCGTAATTGCAGATGGGAATGCCGTGGCTTGCTGCCTCGGCAAGTTTAACGCTGTATCGGATCATTGTATCCAGAACCTTGTCACCCAGATTCTTCCGGATATTTTCCACAACCTCTTTGACGAATTCCGAGCGGCCGGCGTAAAGCGTCATAAGAGCGCGCGCCTTAATTTCGTGATTTTTTTTGCGCGCCAGCAGATCGAGGGTCTCCAGCATTTTTCCAATGCCATGGAGTGAGAAAAAACTCGGATCCAGCGGGATTAGAGCTTCCGAACATGCCATCAGTGCATTAAAGGTCAGAACCCCGACGTTTGGAGGACAGTCGACGATAATATAGTGGTAACAATTACGCACTTCGTCAAGCGCTTCCGAAAGACGGTGCTCCCGGCCGAAAATCGCCGCAAGCTTTTCCGGAGCCGTGCTCAACAGGATGTCCGCAGGAACCAAGTCCAGATTTGGAAGGACCTTGCGTGTGACATCTTTTATGCCCGCTCTTTTTCCGCCATCATCCCATATCAGCACATCTGCAATTGTGCGGCCTGGAGATGCGGAATCGGCTTGCAGGCCTAATGTGGCATGACCTTGCGGATCCATATCGATAAGCAGGACTTTTCTCTGCTCTTTGGCCAGAAATGCCGCAAGATTGATTGCGGTAATAGTTTTCCCGCAACCGCCTTTTTGATTTGCTATTGCTATTGATCGCATGGAGTTTCCTCCTGGGATTGTGAGCCCCAATTGGCCAAGGAATGCCGTGATTGTAGCACATAAAAATGAAAACGCAACTATAAGTTGCGTAATATTATAAAATGGATACAACATGTTGGGGAAGGCCGGAGAGTTCTAGAACACTGCGGACATAGAGATATCAGAGAATTTTGAAAATTCAACGGATGCAGGTATATGGCCTACGAATTCAGCAAATGCCAAGCCAGGAACTCATAATTAGTGCTGATGCACTATTCGGAAGAATAGGCTTCACCTTCTGAGCTATTGGTCTGCCAGGCTCATCTGACCGAGGATTTCCCGTTCAGCCCGGAACCAGTCTTCTTCAGGGGAGCCGCTCGTCTGGCCACGCTGTTCCCAGTAGGTATAAGCCAGCAAAGCGATCCTCTCCTGAACTGACACCGCAGAGGGGAAAATTCCAGCAGATGATTTTTCTTCCGATACCAGCACAGGTGCCGCGCTTGTCGCATATTCTTCTGCTGCTTGTATTCTTTTTTTCTTGGCCATGTCGTGTCTGCTCCTCGCCAGAAAGCTGGCAGCCATCCGCTTTTAAAAACTATCCAATTTTCTGAATATGTTACTTGTAGCACATCGAGGGCGCCGGATCAATTCTTACAAAACCAATTATTTTAATCCGAGGTCTTCAATTTTTGCGGAGGTGAAAACGCCTCTTTTTAGCAGTTTTCCGACAAGTTCGGAGCAGTAGACGCATTCGCTGCATTCCTTGTCGCAGGAAGTTACGCGGTTGAAAAATCCAACTTCGTCCAGGGCTTTATTATTCAGATGCATAAAATAAGACATGCCGATCGAATAGAGATTGCCGGCCATCAATTCCATAAGGTCCCCGTCCCAGCTTTCTTGCATATAGGCTTCCAGAGACCTTACAATCATGCTCTTGGAGCTTGTCCTGCCTACAAGTTTGAAATAGCTGGTTATTTCCTCATATTTCCGGGCATCTTCAGGCCGGATCCAGCATGATTTCAGGATTTGAGAGGGATCATTCCGGGACAGCTGAATGCAATTTAGGCTGAAGACATTGTCTTCGGCGTTCATCCCCTGGACTCCCGGATTTCTTGATTTGTGGGAAATATAATTGAAATGGAATTTACGGAATGCGCAATGGAAAAGGCATCCCTCATTGACCATCAGCTTTATTTCCGCCTGGGTCGCGGCTTTTATTCTTTTTAAGAGGCCAAGATTGCGATTGATGTTGACATCCGGCGTAAGGACATCCGCTCCAGCCTTCCTGTAAATCACCGCTTTCTGCACGCAATCGATATCAGCGAGAACGGAAGCTGTGATCTCAATATTTGGGAAATGTTTTCTGACTTCCCGGATGTATAGCGGATTTGCGATTGTGATCGCATCGACTCCATGCTCTTCGTGCGCCTTTGCCAGGTAATCCATGGTTGATTTAAGCGCCTTTGACGAATACCATTCGCTCCCCTCGCAGATTGAATTTAAAAGCAGATTTACGCGGATCCCTTCTGCGTGGATTTTGTCCACAGCTGTCGCAAACTGCTCAAATGTCATCCCGGGCGCTATTCTGCCGGATCCGGAGAACTCCTGAGGGCCGGAGAGGTAGATTTCCCTGATCCGGTTGCCGTTCAGTGTTTTATATTTCAGGATTTCCGAAAGAGTTTCCTGATCGTTGTTGTATGGGACTGAGAATTCAAGGAAGCCCATGGAATCCTCCGAATTGTCGAGGGAATGGGGAGAGCGGCGGTCCTATCGTAGGGTTCATTAAGATGCGACCGCCCTAGATGAACATTTCTTCATCTTGCGGGGTTGTGCTGGAAGGATTCCTTCGTCTTCGAAAAAGCATATCCATGCCCGCTTTAATTCCACGAGCGATAGCGTTGAATTCATTAACAGGGGTAATAATGCTGTTGTGCAGCATCTCCAGTATTTCTTCGGCCCTGTTCGAAGCCGATTCAATCTTATCCCGGATCCGCATAACTTCCAGGCGAGCTGTATCCGTGGTTTCGCTTAGAAAGGAGTCCACGTCTACGACTCTCTTGTGGATAATATCAGTAGCGCTGGCGAGTTTTTCCTTGATTGGCTTGAGCCCCTCCGCCATCTCTTTGATGGTCGCAACGCCTTCGTTCACTTTTGAGGAAATGGATTCCACGTTCCTTAGCAGATCTTTGCCAATTCCGTCCATCCAGCCATTCATCTGACGGATGGATCTGTAGATGCTATAGAAGATTATGCTCTGCATAACTACTGCTATAGCCAGGACTCCAGTGAAAACCAGCAGGATTGTATCGTGCATCGGAGCTATGCCTTTTCTTTTTCTTCCTTGTAGGCTTGCTTGCCGGCTTCAATAGCGGCGGACAGAGAATCACGCTGCTGCTGCAGCATTTCCTTGCCTCGGTCCACATACTCAGAGGTTTTCCCTGCAACGGTTTTGGAGCGGGTGACTACCAAGTCGGCGCCTTCACGGGCTTTTGTCAGAATCATCTTGCGAGTCTCCGGTCCGCTCCGGGGCGCAAGCAATAGTGCGGTTGCCGCTCCTATCATCGCGCCAAGAACCAGAAAAAGAGCTTTTTCACCTGCACTTGCTTCTTTGCTCATTGGATTCTCCTCTGATTAATGCTTTTGATATCACCTGCGACACCAAAAGTCAAACCCCTTCAGTACAGTGTTGAGTCTTGAAAATTACTATTTTGAAAAAATAAATTTTCAAGACCCAACACTGAGTGTGCATAATGGCCTCATAATGCCAAAGAACAAATCTTCTGCAGATCAAGCGAATCGCGTTGCCCGGATCCTCGAACGACTCGAACAAGCCTACCCGAACGCTCAATGTGCGCTCAGGCACAGTAACCCTCTGGAGTTGCTTGTAGCAACAATCCTCTCGGCTCAGTGCACTGATGAGAGGGTGAATATCGTGACGAAAGATCTTTTCCGGAAATACAGATCACCGAGAGACTACGCCGGCGTGCGGCCGGAAGAGCTGGAAAACGATATCCGGTCGACAGGTTTCTTTCGCAACAAAACCAAAAGCATCCAGGGCACTTGCAGGATGATTCAGGAGAAATTCGGCGGGTCGGTCCCCGGCGTAATGGAAGAACTCCTGCTGCTGCCGGGAGTCGCGCGCAAAACTGCCAACGTGGTGCTCGGAGTAGCTTTCAAAAAAGCGGCAGGCATTGTTGTCGATACCCATGTTTACCGTGTTTCCCGGAGATTGGATTTGACCCGTTCGGAGACACCGGAGAATATCGAGCGGGATTTGATGCAAATCATACCTGGGGATAAATGGATTTCGTTTTCACACCAGATGATTCTTCACGGCCGCAATATTTGCAAAGCGAGGAAGCCAAGGTGCTCCGAGTGCCCGGTCAATTCAATTTGCTACGCTGAAGACAAGGTATCGTAGCTGCGACCGTTTTTCTCTTCAACGTGGATATGAAAATAGGGGATGCTACCCTATTTTCACCCTACCAGAAAAATGTGAAGATCCATCACGTTGGTCCATGTGGGGCCGGTGATGATCAGGTCGCCGAGACGATTGAAGAAGCGGTAGGAATCATTTTTGCACAGGCATCCATCCAAAAAACCGGAGCCGAACTTCATTGAACGCACAAGAGTTGAGCTGTCCGCAATAGCGCCGGCGGCGTCCGTCGGTCCATCGGTGCCGTCGGTACCCAGGCTGACGGCGACGCAGGGCGCAGGAAGATTCGCCATTTCCCGGGCGCAGTAGAGCGCAAATTCCTGGTTGCGCCCGCCTTTTCCGTTGCCCTTCACTTTGACGGTGGTTTCTCCTCCGCTGATGATGCAGGCAGGCCGGCGCAAAGGACGGTCCTCAAAAACTATTTCCTTGATTGCGCTCATGTGGAATCTGGCGGCTTCCGCGTTGTCTCCTTCGAGCCTGCTCGTGAGAACTGTTGTTCTATAGCCCAGGCGGCGCGCCGCTTGGGCGGCAGCAGTGCAAGCCTGCGCGCAACTGCCGACGATCACGGTTTGGATCCCCTCAAAAATGTCCTCCCTTTTCTTAGGGGTTTCCTCAATGTGACCTGCGGCACCGAGTGCAAACCTTTTTTGCACGGCTGCCGGCATCTGATTCAGAATTTCCAGTCGCTGAAGTATTTCGATGCAATCAGTGTAAGTGGTTGAGTCGGGAGCGAGCGGGCCGGATGCGATAGTGCCGATGTCATTCCCAACAACATCCGAAAGAATCAGCGATATTGTTTTTGCCGGCGCCAGGATCCTGGCCAACCTGCCTCCTTTGAAACAGGAAAGGTGTTTGCGCACGGCATTCAATTCATAAATGGATGCGCCGGCGTTCAAAAGGAGGCGAGTGCACTCCAGTTTCGCTGCGAGAGAAATTCCCTCAGCGGGAGCAACGGCCAGAGCGGAAGCCCCGCCAGACAACAGGCAGAGTACAAGATCATCGGGCGCGACCCGCTTTGCAAGATCGAGAATCCGGGTTGCCGATGCGACGCTGTTTTTGTCCGGCAAAGGGTGTCCGGCTTCTGTAATGTCGATTTTTTTCAAAGGGAGACTGTGGCCATATTTGGTTACGAGAAAACCGCCGGAAATATAGCCGCCCAGAATTTTTTCGATTGCCCGGCCCATTGGAGCTGCCGCCTTTCCAGCACCCAATACCCAAATTTTTCGATATTTGCGCAGATCATAGCGGTTGCCCTGAACATAGAGTGTGCATCCCTGTCGTCTTATGAATTTGTTGACAGCCGATCCGGCGTGGACGGCGCCTAAAGCCGCCAACCAGATTCGGGCTGCGTCCGTGCGCAGAATGCGTGATGATTTCATAGAGGGGTTCCCAGTTCAGGGATAAGGTTTATTAACTCTGAACGGTGAACCCTAAACCGGAAACCCTCATTGATTACGGAATATTCGGTCATAAAGGTCCGCGAAAATCGTGACCACCTGTGGATCGAATTGCGACTGGGAGCAACGAGCCAGTTCTTTGATTGCTTCTTGCGGGGACCTGGGCAGACGGTAAGGCCTTCCGCTGATTATTGCATCAAATGCTTCGGCAACCGATATGACGCGGGCGCCCAGAGGGATAAGATTGCCTTTCAAACCAGCCGGGTATCCGGTTCCGTCATAGTGTTCGTGATTGTGACGGATAAACTTCAACACTTCATTGTCATCCAAAACCGGTTTCAGAACTTCCTCAATTCGGGTGGCCCGGGATTGCATATGATGTTGCTCGTCCGGTGTCAGCGCGCCCTGCTTATTCAACAAAACATCTTCGACGAGGATCATTCCCACATCATGAAGAAGCGCCGCGAGATAAACTTTGCGCACGCCATCTTCCGTCATGCGCAGTTCTCGTGCCACATAGCGCGATTTTTCCGCCACTCTTAATGCGTGGCCCTCATTGAACGGGGCTTTCAGATCCAGCAGTCGAATGAACGTCTGTGTCATCGAGTAAAAGAGACGGCGCGTTTCCGCCGCGCGCTCTTCCGCAATCTGCTCCAGATATCGCTGGTATTCGCGATTGGCATTTTCCAGCCTGATCTTATCCAACCCTCGTTCGGCCGCAATTAAAATCTGGTCCAGGTTGAAAGGTTTGATGATGTAATCATAAGCGCCCATCCGGATGCTTTCGATCGCGGTCCCTGCGCTGTCGACAGCTGTAATCATAATGACAACAACATTAGGGAAGGACGATTTGATATCGCGAAGCAGTTCGGTTCCCTGTTTGCCGGGCATCCGAATATCCGTAAACGCCAGATCAAAATTATCAGAGGCGAGGGCCAAAAGCGCGGATTCAGCGTTATCCACAGTGACGCATTCAAAGCCGGCATCCTGGAGTGTGTCTTTCATTATTTCCTGGATATAAATCTCATCGTCCACGACCAGAATTCTTCCTTTATTTTTGCTCATAGCTCCCATCCATAGGAAATTTAGTGACTGTTACCAAATTTCCTATTTCACCGAAGATCAACAATTGCCGAGGCGACGATATTCGCTATCGCCCCGCGCAGGTGATTGATATCTTTCCCGCCGTCCGGGTGCAGGCGATTTGTCAAAACAACTACGAAAGTGCTGGTTGGCGGATGAATCCATAAGGATGTGCCGCTGAATCCGGTATGCCCGTATCCCTCTTTGAAGATATCTCCTCGAGGCGAAGAATAGGTGGAATCGATATCCCAGCCAAAACCGCGAACCTGAGGCGAATTGGCCGGGCTTTCCGGCCGGGTCATTGCATCGACCGTAAGCGGCGAAAGCAGACGCCCGCCGGCATAATTGCCTTTATCGAGCAGCATTTGAGCAAAAAGGGCAATATCCTTTGCGCTTGAGAACAAACCCGCATGTCCTGCGACGCCGCCCATTCGCCACGCTGTTGGGTCGTGAACCTCCCCGCGGAGTATTTGGCCCAGGTTTGCGCCGGACCCCTGTCCTTTCAAGTATTGCAGAGTGTTTTTGCGCGGCTCGGTAGGCGCAATCCGTCCGATCAGTTTTGAAGGCGGCCGGAAATATGTATCGGCCATGCCGAGGGGAGCGAATATATGCTCTTTGGCAAATTCGTCAAGTGCAGCGCCGGCACCAGCGTGCACGATCTCCCCCAAAGCTATAAAATTGAGATCGCTGTATACGAATGCGTTCCCCGGTTCTGATTCAGTCTTGATCTTCCAGAGTTCCTCGATCGCCGCTTCGT
>JAHFUH010000365.1:3426-5798 GCA_023265215.1 Acidobacteriota bacterium | reverse complement strand
GCGGATTATTTTCCTCAATATACTGGGCAATTTGAACGTCGCTGATGCGTATGCTCAGCGGAAAATACAGGAACCGCCAGGCTACGAAAACAACCGCGCCTCCGGTAACAATGCGCATCAGCCAAACGGCAGCCGGTTTGAATCCAAAGAGATCGGCGCCCCAAACCGCCAGGACCAGAAGGGCGATGGCCGAAGCAAGAAAAAGCGAGATTCCTTTGATTGCGACTTGCGAGCGCCATCTTCTGCGCACCATCACTATTCTTGTTAAAAGGCTCTCATAGGAATTCATATCGCCCCCATTTCAAATTGCGAATTACGAATTACGAATTACGAATTGATTGTTCTTTAAGTCGTCCTTCGTGCTTCGTAATATGTAATTTGATAAAAACAGTTCGGATAACAGCAACAAAATGGCGGCAATCAAAAGCATGCTCCAGATGCGTTGACGCCGGTCCTGCTCATCTGGAGAAGCCCGTTCATACTGGTAGAGATTACCGGAACTGTGCAACATCCAGCCTGCCGCCATTTCTTCCGCATTGCCATGAGCCAGATCGGATTCTCTGGGCGAAGGGTTGACTGCAACGATACGGTTGAGATTCACCGTGCGAATTTCATAAAATCCGGCTCTGTCCACTACAACAGCGTCGGAACCAGGCGCCATGGCCACACGTTGCTTATTAGGATCAAGAACGACAATCGCTTCATTGGAATTAGTATTCCCTTTTGCCTGGCGCAAGGCTGTGTCAGCCAGCAGCCTTTTGGGTGCCAATACATCCTCAACGGATAACCACCGCCGTTTTTCGCGAAAATTTTCCAGATAACGAAGCATCTGCTGCCATAGAGGGGCGTAAACGGCCTTGAGAGAAAGGTCGTTGGATTCATCATCCGCTGAAGACGCAAATATTAGGACGCGTCCCTTTCCAACATCCATGGTGACCAGAGCAGGATCTCCGTTATCGAACGCTGCGGGCGTTTCAGCACCGGGTCCGACCGTGAGCTTTGCATGATTGAAAAATCTGGCTCCGGAGAAACTACCGGAATGCGGCGTCGCAAAGGGACGGAATACGGGGTGATCCATCTTCACATTCGTCATTAGAACATAATTATCCGCCGGACGAGCACCCGTACGGCTCTCGGTCGATGCCTCGGCTTTTACCGGAAGCCAGGAACTAAAACTGCGGTTGAAATCTGCGAACCGTGAAGAATCCGCCAGGACCACCGCCAATCCTCCTCCAGATCTGACGAAATCCTGCAATTTCTTCTGAGTGTTCTGATCGCCTCCCGGAGCATTGTTCCAGATCAGGAGTTCTCCCGAAATCGCCAGGCTCTGTGGGGACGCAACAGTCAGTTTATAGGGAGATAGTGTATCAATGTTCAGTGCATTGGACAGGAAAAAGCTTGAGGAGCGCCTTTTTCCGGCATCCGCATTTTCAACAACCGTCACCGGCGTTTTGCTGCGGCTTTCGAGCGTCATGTAAAATCGATTGTCGCGGATGAGCTCCGGATCCTCAATTTCAATAACGACAGGATGCACTCCCGCAATCAGCCCGGGAATCTGAAATTCGACTCCCTGCGAAGTCCCTTTCGGCAGGTCCACCCTTTTCTCTGCAATCATCCGGCCGTCAAGAAAAAGACTCAGTCGAACATTTTTGCGATCCTTGCCGCCAAAGTTTACAGGTGAGGCTTTGATGCCCATACCCCCACCGGCATCCGCCTCAATCACGTGAACTTCCCGGATCGCGAGATTGCTGAAATCGTCCGATCCGATATCAACAGGCTGAAGCTCCATGCCGACGCCAAGCCGAAAATCCTGCTCCTCGACAGCCCAACCATTCTTTTGAAAATCGGAAATCAGGTGAATGATCCGTTTCCCTGTCCCGGAATCCATGGCGAATTTTTCAGCTGCCCTCAAAGCCTGTCCGTAACGTGTCGGTTGATCGGACAGTTCCACTCCGCTCCTGATCTGGCTCAGCGCTTCCGAAGAACTTGTTGTAAGCTGCGTCAGGGCTGTTGTTTTATCGGAAAACTCGAGCACTGCGAATTTGTCGCCCGGTCCGGAATTTCGCACAATATCCGACGCTGCTGCTTTTGCGCGGTCCCAACGATCCTCGTACCCCATGCTCATTGAATTGTCGAGCAGGATTATATGCGCCACCGTCACTCGTCCTATAGCGGCCTGCGCTTTAGCTGATTGGCTGTAAGGGCGTGCAAAGGCAAGAACTATCAGGAGCAGGGCTAAGACACGCAGCAAAAGAAGCAGGAGATGGCGCAGTTTCTGATATCGAATTGTCCTCTTACTGATTTTGCGCAGGAACATCAATGTAGGGAATTCAAGTTTCCGGGCATGCTCCCGCCTGATCAAGTGCAGCAGT
>JAHFUH010000365.1:0-3416 GCA_023265215.1 Acidobacteriota bacterium | reverse complement strand
AGCAGTATCGGAACTGCCGCAACCAACGCCCCCACCAGGAATGCTGGATTGAGTAAATTCATATTAATAATCGTTCACCAGGTGTCATCCATTTACGATTTACGATTTACGATTGCCCGCCTGCTTTTCGATTTCTAATCGTCAATCGTCAATCGTAAATGCATTAATAGAGCTGTTCGCGACGCACAAGATAACTGAACAAAGCGCTGTCGAGCGGCTGGGAAGTGTCGATCAGCGAAAAATCCATCCTGTCCTTTCGGAACTCCTTTTCGTATTCTGCAGCTTGATTTCTGATAAGCCTGCGATATTCCTGTCGAATATAATCTGGGATGACGTGCATCTCCGCACCCGTCTCCATATCAATGAACTGGGCTGCGTCCGGAAAGTTGAAATGCAACTCCGAAGGATCCAATATTTGAAAAACAATTACGTCGTTGCCGCGAAAAGCCAAATGCCGCAGGCCGTTCAACACATTCGCAGGCTCATCGTGCAGATCGGAAATAACCGCCACGATGCCCCGCCTGCGCAGCCGCTCGGCAACACGGATCAAGGGTTTGACGAAATCGGTTTTCTTCCCGGCATGTACTTTTTCAATGGAATGGAGGATTGTGTTCAGATGGCCGACAGACCCGCGCGCCGGAATATAATCGACCACGTCGTCATCATACGAGATGAACCCAACAGCATCCCTCTGTTTGAATGCAAAATAACCTAGAGAGGCAGCAAGATACTGTCCATATTCCAGTTTTTTTATGCCATGGCTGCCATAATCCATGGACCGGCTGCAGTCCAGAACCAGATGAATGCTGGTATTGGTCTCCCCTTCGAATTCCTTCACAAACAGCCGATCTGTGCGCCCGTAAACTTTCCAATCTATCTTCCTTATGTCGTCTCCGGGACGATATGAACGGTACTCCGCGAAGTTCACGCTGAATCCGAGGTGCGGCGACCGATGAAGCCCGGAGATAAAACCATCCACGACAGTGCGCGCGATGAGTTCCAGCGACGCAATGCGGGTTAGCGCTTGCGGGTCAATGAATCTCGACTGCTGCGGCACTGCAGATTGAACACTCTCCATTTTAAAGCCCTATCTATTGACGATTGACGAATTCAATGCGATTGACTATCAAGCCTTGTGTGTGTTTCCAATCGTCAATCGTAAATCGTCATTTATTTAGTCCTGACTTGGGGGTCGGAACGATCTCCAACAACCGCCGGATAATTTCTTCAGTAGTGACTCGCTGCGATTCCGCGTGAAAGTTCGTCAATATCCTGTGTCTCATCACCGGGTAAGCCAATGCCTGGACATCTTCGATGGCCACATTGAAACGGCCGTGAAGCAGGGCGCGAGCTTTCCCGGCCAAAACCAGGTATTGGGCTGCCCTGGGGCTTGCCCCCCAATTCACATATTCCTTTATGAAATCCATATTGCCGTCCTGGCCGGGGCGGCTTGCGCGCACAAGAGCTACCGCGTAACGCGACACGGATTCAGGGATCGGCACTCGCCGGACCAGCTTTTGAAATTCCACAATATCCGCGCCGGTGATGGCTCTTTCAAGCTGAATATCCTGGGGAGCTGTTGTTGCAGCAATTACTTCATGTTCATCATCCGCATTCAAATAATCAATTATTATGTTGAACATGAAGCGGTCCAGCTGAGCTTCAGGAAGCGGGTAGGTCCCCTCCAATTCAATCGGGTTTTGCGTCGCCAATACAAAGAAAGGCCGATCCATGGGATAGGTGACGCCTTGGACTGTCACCTGCAGTTCCTCCATAGATTCCAGAAGAGCCGCCTGAGTCTTAGGGGGAGTGCGGTTGATTTCATCGGCAAGCAGGATATTGGCAAATATGGGGCCTTTGACAAAGACCATTTCGCGCTTGCCGGTGGATATATCCTCCTGAATAATGTCTGTGCCTGTTATGTCGGCGGGCATCAGATCGGGAGTAAACTGAATCCGCTTAAAACTCAAATCCAGTATTTGCGCCAGCGTTTTGATCAGGAGCGTTTTTGCCAGTCCGGGTACGCCCGTTATCATGGCATGAGCGCCGACCATCAGCGAAATCATCACCTGGTCGACCACTTCATTCTGGGCAATAATGACTTTCCGGATCTGCTTCAATACTTCCTGATGCCCGGCTCTCAGTTTTTCAACCAGTTGAGCATCGTCAATGACAGCTTGCGGCACGCGTTCCTCCTTAAATAGGGGACGCCTCTCTATTTTCGTCCGAAAATAGAGAGGCGTCCCTATTTTATCAATGGGTCAAGGCGTACATCACATAGTTCACGCCGTATTTATAGGCTTCGTTGGTATCGTCAATCGGCTTCAAGGGATCGTCCGACCATTCCCAGTATTCACTGATGTCGTTGTTGTAATTGATCACCATCATTAATCTTCCGTTGTCATCGCTCATCCCAAAATATTGAGGCTTGTCAAACCTGGAATAAATCGGGGGCGGCGGGATTTCGAGATTGGAAATATCGTAGAAACTTTTCCAGATCGGATGGGATCGGGGCAGTTCTTCTATCGTGCGGTTGGGGAACACCTGTTTCATTTGATTCATGAAGTTGTTTGCCTCCCGCGGGCCGCGGAAGTCGTCCACGATTAAAAAACCTCCCCTCAGGAGATATTCCGCCATCCGCCGAGCTTCTTCTTTGGATAATTGGATATAACCGACCTCGCAAAGATAGGCGATAGGATATTTGAAACAATCATCATTCTGGAAAGAGATGATATGGCCGCTCGGATTCACGTCCAGTTTTGTCACTTCGGAAATTATTTTCATGAAGTGCTCTTCCCCTCGTGGCCAATCATGGCTCCAGGGCGGCCCATTTGCCGCCCCCACCGATCCAGGCCAAAATCTGGTCATGGGAAAATCATAATATATCCTGGCGAAGGTAAATTTGCTCTCTTTGCGTGGAACCTCCGGCAGCTTTATTTGTGCGCCAAGAGCCAGGATGCCGACTAAAAAAATGCTGAGAGCGGCAAGTATGAATTTACGATTTACGATTGACGATTGACGATTAAAACCCAATCTATTCAGTAGCTTTTCAAATCGTAAATCGTAAATCGTAAATCGTAAATTCTTCATTGCTCGGCTCCTATCAGTTTCAGCAATAACTCCTGGGCTTCTCTGAATCCGGGAGCGATTTCAAGCGATCGCAAAATTTCCCGTTTTGCCTGCTGTTTTTTTCCGGACGCCAGGAGCGCTCGAGCGAGATCGTAATGTGCTCCCGCCGGATCGGTGGGATTCAGCCCAACCAGGGATTGGTAGGAAGAGACGGCTTCAGGCCAGTGACCCGATTCCATGGATGCTTTCCCAAGCCGTTTCTGAATATCCTGATCATACGGATTGACATAAATGGACAAGGCCAGCATTTTGGCGACGGAGTCCCATTCTTTGCGCTTGCCGTAAAT
>JAHFUH010000364.1 GCA_023265215.1 Acidobacteriota bacterium | reverse complement strand
CTTAAAAGGCCGGGCTAAAATCATGAGTCGCGCAGCGTCGATCTTTAAATTAACGCTTATGGGGCGTTGCCCCATTTCACCCCGAAATCCACGGCAAGATCTTTAATGAGGGAGAAGCCTCTCATCGGCTCCACAGTTAAGCTCTCACCGGGCTTTAGCGGTCTCGAGCAGGTCTGAATCCCTTTTCCATCCACCATCATAATGCAGGAGGCGCACCAGGAGCATCCGCAGCAATAGTCCCGGAATGCCAGCGTTTCATCGAGGTTCTCGCGAACGTATTTCAAAGCGCTCAGCAGCAGCAGTCCTTCTCGCCAGGGCACATCGTATTTCTCATATCTGGGCGCACTGTCAATGCCGGGATCATACCTGAATATTATCAACGTGACCGGTGCGTTGCTCATTTTTCCGGCTCCATGCTTTTTGTGATGACAACAGGAGTGGATCCTATTTCCATAAATCCATCTTTTTTTATGACGCTGGTATGTTTGAGCCATTCGGGCTTTGTGTCCGGATAATCTTCCCTATAATGGGCGCCCCGGCTTTCAGTCCTGAAGAGAGCTGATCTCAGGATCATTTCCGCCGCGTCCGCCATATACGGAATTTGGATTGCCTCCACCCACCCGAGATTAAACCGGCGCCCAGCCGGCGCTCTCAATTCCGGCAAATCTTCATTTCTCAAATTTTCCAGCAATGCTAATGCTCTTCTCAGCCCGGCCCCGGTACGCGCCACGCCTGCGCTCTCCGACATTAAGTCTGTGATTTTGTCGATTATTTTTTTCGGCGCTACGCCCTTATCTTTGAAAAACCCGGACAGCCTCGCAAACTCGGTCTGGAGCGAAGATTCCTCGGGTTTAATCCAATCCGCTGTTCTTGCATATTCCGCCGCATATCTGCCGGCCCTGGCGCCGAACACAATTATTTCCGTCAAGGCGTTTCCACCCATTCTATTGGCGCCATGCACGCCACCCGAAACTTCTCCAGCGGCGTAGAGCCCCTCCAGATTGGTTTTGCATTTTTCGTTGATTCGGACTCCGCCCATAAAGAAATGAGATCCGTCAGGCGTAAATTCTATTTTCCAGGTCTTGGGATCGGGATAATCAGCGCTCATCGCTTTGATCAGTTTCCAGCGCTCTTTTGCAATTCCCTCCGCCAGGGATGATTTGAGCTGCTCTTCTATTTCCCCGCTCGTCAGAGTCGAAACGGTAAGGTCAATGAAAACTCCTCCCCGCGCCGTGCCTCTCCCTTCTTTTATTTCCTTGTAGGCCGAACGCTGAATAGCGTCTCTGGGCTGAGGCAGTTTGACAAACTCATTCCCGAGCGCATTCCGATATTCCCCGCCGCACAGCGTAACCAGCAAAGCAGGATTGCCCAGAAGCCACGGCGGCCACAGCTGATTGCCCGTGAACTGAACCATCTCCATGTCGATCAGTTCCGCGCCCGCGTGATAAGCCAGGGCATAACCCATGCCTGTCGAATGGCCATGCATGCCGAAGGGCGCGTTAGTCGAATGCCTGTAAAGCTCTCCCAATCCGCCGGCGGCGAGAATCACAGCCTTCGCCTCGATCGTGGAATATTCGCCGGTTCGAATGTTGAGCATTATTGCGCCGACGATTTTGCCGTTGCGTTTAAGCAGCTTTGTGGCAATCACATCCTCTAAAGAAGTAATGTTCGCGTAGCGCAGCATTTCCTTCCGCAGCGCCCCCATGTAGGTCACGCCGGGAATAAGGTGAGCCCTCCGGAAGGATGGGCCGCTGCCGGGCGCATCCGGCGAGGGGCCGCTGCCATGGCTGTCTTCAAACGGCAATTCCCTTGCGCCCCATTGAATCAATTCCGCCGCTCTTTCCGGCGCTTCCCTGACCAGTGCTTCAATGAGGTTTTGATCATTGAGATAGCAGCCCGCCTGGATGATATCTTTAAAAAAGTATTGAGGTTTATCGTCCGGATGAGATATCCACTGCATGCCGCCGTTGGCCATTGCGGTGAGGCCGCTTTTCCCAATTGGGCCCTGATTTAAAACGAGTATTTTCAGGCCGGGACTTTTCGCAGCCTCTATCGCAGCCCTTGCGCCGGCGCCGCCGGCTCCTATTACCAGAATATCCGTTCGCATATTGACGATTTGAAACATCCTGTCCAGTTTATTTCCCATTCACCGGCGACCGGCGACTGCTATGCTGAGCGGACCCAGCGGATGAGTGTGGCAAAATTGGGCGCTTTGCCGAACATCAAAAGTCCTATGCGGAGCACTTTGGCCGCAAACCAGACGGCGCAAACCGCCGATCCAATTCCTATCGCGATCGAAATCCATACCTGCCAGAGCGGCGGCGGCGCATTCGATACCATTCTCAGGAGCATGGCAAAAGTGTTCACGGGCGGAATAAAACTCATTGCTACACTCAGAACCGAACTCGGGTCTCGCGATATCGGCATCCACAAGATCCAGGGAATCATGAATACGAGGGTCAGCGGCATCATCAGGCCTTGCGCTTCTTTAATATCATTGACCGCCGCACCTATCGCCATCATAAGCGATCCCATCACAAGATAAGTGATCAGGAAGAATAGGATCAGGTAAAAAATCAAGGAGAAATTGAGCAATCCGAGAAGAGCGAACCCGGCAAGCAGCGCGATCCCCATTAGGATGTACAATCCCATTCCCATAAGGCTGACTCCCAACTGGCCGAGAAGCTTGCCTGCCATAATTTCCATCGGTGAAACTGCGGACAAGAGCACTTCAACTACGCGGCTCGATTTCTCTTCCACCATCGAACTGAGCAATTGTCCGCCGCCACCCATAACTCCCATCAAAAGCAATATTCCGAATGCGGCAGGCAAAAGCACATTAAAGCCTTGAACCGTTTGACGCTGATTGTTCGGAGTCACGGTAACGGATTGAATGTTTGAGAAAGCAAAGATCGCATCCATTGCAGTCTTATCAATAGAGCGCGCCTGCATGCGGGCAGCGATTATTGCATCCCTCAAACCGCGATGGATTTCACCGCCGGCCCGGTCATCCAGTTTGGGTGACACATATATGTCGTAGGCGCCATATTCCAACCCCTTGCCTGTGGGCTCAACGGCATTTTTATGGACGACAATGATGGCAAGATGCGGCATGTCCTTTGGCTGTGTATTCAACCAATATTTTTCTTCTTCAATGCCCAAATAGGCCGGTCGTTCCAAAATGTGCAAATCCGGGATCGGCCCGAGCGCATTTGCGATGTTCTTGTTGACCGAATCACCTGCAAGCTGCCGGATCTGTTGCGGCGCGGAGGACAAAGCCTTGCCGGCCTCTTCCTTTTGGCGAGCCGCTATCTTGGCGGGATCGAAGTTTTTCTTCAATTCCTGCGTGACCCGGCCGGTTGGATCAATCACTATAACCTCGCCCTTGACCTGGAAATTTTTGGGGGAAAACAGACGAGGACCTATCAGGGCAAATATTCCGATCATGGCCGGCAAAATAAGAAGCCCGATGATAAAAGCCTTCGTCCCTACCGTAGCCAGGAAGTCGCGCTTTGCTATGAGAAAAATCTTTTTCATAAGGATGCCTCTCCAAAACTGGATTGCGCCAGATTCGCCCGCAACTTCTGTCTGTCCTCGACACTATCGGTTTTGGCTGAGACCAGCCGGATAAAGATGTCCTCGAGACGAGGCCTGGACAGTTCGAGGCGGGCAGGCGTTATGGAATCTATGATCCGGTGCATCATTTCGGCCGGATTAACACCTTCGGCCAGAAGCACTTTGCACCCGGAATCGTCCCGGTCCACCCGGTCAACTCCGGTCAGATTCGTGAGGACTGAAACATCCGCATTCGGATCAAGCGGATTGAATTCAATAATCCGTGGATCATATTGGCTGCGAATTGTGGAGAGCTTTTCGTCCAGAACTTTGCGCCCCTGGTGGACCATGATCACATGCTCACAGATTTCTTCAGCCTGCGGCATCACATGAGTTGAAAAAAGGATTGTTGCGCCACGGCGGTTTTCTTCCAGGATGAGATCCCGCAAAAGCCGCGTGCTGACGGGATCCAAACCGCTGAATGGTTCGTCTAAGATAAGCAGATCGGGCCGATGGATTATGGCAGCGAGAATCTGTACTTTCTGGAGCATCCCTTTGGAAAGCTCCTCGCATTTTTTGCGTTCGGTTCCACCAAGGCCAACGCTTTTCAGCAAAACACTGATCCGTTTGTTCAGGTCGGAATCACTCACGCCTTTGAGACTGGCTATGTAGTTTAAAAAATCGCCGACCCGCATTTTCCGGTACACACCCCGCTCTTCCGGCAAATAGCCGATCCGGTTTTTCGCCTCGAGCGCAGAGGGACAACCCAGCACGGAAACATCGCCGGAGTCCGGAAAGAGAATCGACATGATGAGCCTGATCGTAGTCGTCTTACCGGCTCCGTTAGGTCCAATGAAACCGTAAATGCCGCCCTGCGGGATCACAAGATCGAAATTGTCGACGGCAATAGTCCGACCAAATGTTTTTGTTACTTTTCTGAGTTCAATGGCAGCGTTCATAGCCTCCCCGACTTGAATAAAATTCGAGACTTTGTGTATTTTGTCTTAGAGTAATATCACAAAAACTTTAAGGCTCTAAGATTCAAATGTATTGATGCGTTTCCCTCACCATGCCAGATGGATTCACCAGGGAGGGCCTAATTTAACCAGGCTGGGCGGGGCCCTTGATATCCCGCCAAGAACAGCGGGATACGGAAGCCAGAAGTCAGGAGCCAGAAGCCAGAATGGCGTTCAATAGCCGGCTGACTTCTTCCGCCGAATTCATGAGGCGATCGGTTTGACCATAGCCCAAGTCTGGATCCAGGATCAAATAATAGCGGCTTTCTTCAAGCGAGCCAAAGGCCTCGTCGAAAATATCCCAAGGTCATGCCGATATCGTCTGCTCCAGGATGGATATCGGATCGGCGTCGTGTTTCTCAAGCTGTTCGAAAAGATTTATGCCCCGCTGGCAGCCGGTCTGCAGGACCCTTTCAGCGTCTGCAGCTTTGGATAATCTGCTTGAGGCCGCATGAGGAGAAACCCATGAAATTCTGGCTTCTGGCTCCTGGCTTCTTGCTTCTAACGCGAACGAAATTCTCGTAACGTCGCGAATAAAGGTCTAATCTCTGGTTCTGCTAGCGATGTACGAACGGATCCGGCTCCGGACTTCTGCGATTTCCGGCGATTGAGGGAGAAAACTGAACATTTCATCAAGAATTTTGCCGGACTCCAGCTTCTCCAGACTGGCGGGAAAATTCATGTCATAAACCCAACCGATTTGACAAAGCTTGAAATCATTGAATGTGTGCAGGTCACCATAATCGATGAGCCGTCTGTTGAGAACGGCATCCAGCACTTCCGGAGAAATTTCGGGCTCGTCGGGGAGTTCCAGAAGTGTGCCTCCTGGATCTTCCTGGTAACTTCGATACCTCTGAATGACAATTCGAAAAATGTCGAGCTTGTCGGCATCCCGGATCAGTTTCAGAAAAAGCAATGCCGGTCCATTGAGATTTTCCGGCAACGTTTTTTGGCCGTGATGTGCAATAGCCGTCTCCACCCACAACCTTTCTTGTTCATCGAGAGATTTAAGCACGCCCTCCCGGCGGAGCACATCAATACCCAGAGCGCAGTGATTGATGCTTTTGGCATCATTGTATGTGCGAAAGGCCACGAACTGGGGGAACCGGCCGATGTCGTGCAGCAGCGCCACAGTCTCGGCTATGCGTGTTTCATTTCCTTTCAATGAAAGCTCTTTTGCAAGGTGCAGAATTCCCTCACAAGTGCGCCGGGTATGCTCGCGCTTCA
>JAHFUH010000032.1 GCA_023265215.1 Acidobacteriota bacterium | reverse complement strand
AAGCAATGGATGTACCGCTTCGACACCGGGATGTCTCATGCCGGCGACTGCAGCGGGCATAAACGGCGCCCTTCTCCGCAACAGCGGCACGCAGGAAAACTTCATTTATACCAATCCGCAGTTTGGAACCGCGAATTGGGTTTCAAACCGGGCCCACTCGAACTACCATTCGATGCAGGCCCAGGCCACGCTGCGACCGACGCATGGCCTCAATTTCCAGTTATCGTATACCTGGAGTAGAAATCTGGGCGATCAGGGCCAGATTACCAACCAATTCAACCGTGCAGCAGATTATGGACTCCTTGCATCTGACCGGACCCATAATATTGCCAGTTACGGCTCTTACACTTTGCCTTTGGGGGCCAAGGGTTATTTACTCAGGAACGCCTCGAAACCTGTCCAAAGGGTCGTCGAGGGTTGGCAGATAAGCTGGACTAACGCCTGGATGAGCGGGCCGCCGGCCTCTGTTACGGACGTAAATACAATGTGGGCGGGCACTGCCGTGGATCAGGTCCTGCCTTTTGACCGGAAAGGCGGTCAAGTGACCTGGGATCCCGGCGCATTCTCCGGCCGCTACTACGGCACCCAGTTCCAGCAGGTTTTTGACCCACAGTGCTCCAGCTCGGCAGTTGCTTCCACGCTGCAACCCTTTTGCAACTCCAGTCTCCATGCACTGGCTCTTGCCAGTGACGCGACTAAAATCGTCCTCCAGCATGCCAGGCCCGGTGTGCCCGGCAACTTCCAGACGAATTCACTCATTGGTTTTGGCACTTGGCAATTTGACGCAGCGCTCTCCAAGAACGTCACCATCATGGAGGGGAAGAGCTTCAATCTTCGTGTAGATGTCATGAATGTATTGAACCATCCCAACGTAAGTGGTGCCGCTGGAACCAGCTATGATTTCCGCAACTACTCAATCTCGCAACCGACCTTTGACTTGAATAGCACGAATCCATTTGGATTTGTCGGCTCCAAGTCTGGACACAGGGTCATCTCTGCGAAGCTTCGGTTTTCTTTCTAACTTCGATGCCGGGCCCGCCGAAGAAGCGGGCCCGGCATCTTCCTGACCTGCTGTCACAAACAACGCGCGGCAGAGTCAAATCGTTATACGCTTCAGTTTCTAGTCCATTCCTGAATCTTGCTGGGGAGCCGTCACTCGGCTCCCCAGCGCATTCCTCCTATAATTCCAACAACACGACACCCGGATTTTCTCTCCTCAAACCTCCACTCACAACATGACCTCTTACGGCACATAACTCTCCCCTTCGGGGCAAACGGGTTGCTATTCCCCAACAGTCCGACTACGGCGAAGAAAATCGCGGAAGGCTGGCAGGTGTCGCCGATATTTTTGCTGCAAGCGCAGGAAGTCGGGACCATGAGACCGTGGATCGGTCTCATGGTGACTTGAGCCTGCATGACCCTTCACCCACAAAAGCCGCTTTTCCCAGATTCGAATGAAACCCACTTGATCTTAAAGTTCAGGACTCCTGATCCCTACCCGTAATTTGGGGCTAATACGGATTCAGTTGTGATACCAGATGTGTCCCGTAGGGACACCGTGATCCTAGCCCGGCACTTCAGTGCCGGGACCTATAGATAACAACATTCCTAGTCCCGTAGGGACGGCTGAGCTATCGATCCTCTCTGGCTTCAATCGTCCCTACGGGACTCCTCGCATATTCAATTCCTAACCCCGGCACTGAAGTGCCGGGCTATTTTCATAGCGTCCCGCTGGGACGCATTTGCGGATCCGATCAAAATCTTCCGGATCAGGAGTCCTGAAGTTATCGTATGAAGAATAATTCGAGAGTTAATAATTTTTTGGCCATTATGTAATACTTATGGACATTGCGGAGTTAGACATATAGTAATTAATGATGATTTCGAACCAGGCCAACCCTGGGTATGACAAAACGTGCGAAGCAAAAGAGCCGAAGATAAGAGTTCAAAAATATCGAAAACAGCCCTGCATGCGCCTTCGCACCCATGGCGCATAAAATTGGAGGAAGCGGTAACCGAGGCTCTCGGGGTCGGCTTTTAAAGGTTTCGACCCCAATGGGGCTTTGGTTTGGGCTGTTTTCGAAAACAGGGTTTTGTTTCTGAAACCGGTAATGGGAGGAATTTGTGTCGAAGAGAAACTATTGTGCCATGGCATTAATTCTCTGTGTTTCGCTAAGCATTAACCGATCAATAAATGGATTTGCCAAAGACCAGGGCTTGACTGCTGAGCAGGTAGTGGCAGGGCACCTCAAAATCATTGGCAGCCCTGAAGTCCTGGCAGCAATAAAATCGCGGGCGTTTGTCGGCACCTCTTCTGTCGACTTCATTCAGGGCATGAGCGGAAATATGAGTGGCACGTCAATGTTTGTTTCAGAGGGAAAGAAGCTTGCCATTGTTTTGAAGTATGCGGATCTTAATTATCCCGGAGAATATTTCGCCTATGATGGGAAAGACGTTTCGGTTGGCTATATGAGCCCCGGACAGAAATCTCCCATAGCGGACTTCCTGTTCCGCAACAATGGCTTGATTAAAGAAGGGCTCCTGGGAGGAGTTTTGTCGGGCGCCTGGCCTCTGCTGGACCTCAAAAACAGGCAAGTGGAACTGAAATGCCGGGAGACCTCCGTTGACGGGCGCCGGTTGTATGAGATTGAATACATCCCCAAAAATCGACTTGCGGACATGAAGATCAAGATGTATTTTGATCCGGACACTTTTCATCATGTGAGAACAGAATATCAAATGCGGATACGAGATGATATGTCAGCGTCTCCGGGCGGTCCCAGCAGCGGCGGGTTCATACTTCGGGAAGGGCTTCCCGACTCCATTTACGTGCTTATTGAAAATTTTAGTGATTTTAAAAAAGCCGGCGAGATGATCCTCCCGCACAGTTACACAATCGACTATTCTGTTGAAGGACAAGGCCACACCTTCATCGCAAAATGGAATGTAAAGGCAGGCCAATGGGATTTCAGCAGAACCTACGACGAGCGGATCTTTAAGGCCCAGAAATGATTCTAGAGGAAATATACGGCCGCACGGAGATCTGTGGCATTGACAATAATTACTCACAAAAGATGCAATGAGGCACTTTTAATGTCACAAGGAGGTATTATGCCATATCGCATGAGATTTATTGGATTCGTTACAGCAGCTCTCTTATTCATCGGACTTTTATTGACATCAGTTATGCCCGCCGTCGCGCAGAACCGAATACTCCTGGGTAAAGTAACTGATGATAAAGGCCAGCCCGTTGCGGACGCACAGATTTCGATTCAGGGAATAGATTCCGTCCTGAGCCTTAGTACTAAAACCGACAAGAAAGGCGAGTACAAGTATCTGCTGGGCATCCCTGGAACATTCCGGGTTATCGTGCGCAAGGCCGGGTATCAACCACAATACAAAGAAACTAAAGCCGTTTTGGGGGAAGAGAGTAAGGTTGATTTCCAGCTCGCTCCAGGACAGGACGCGAAGTTTCCTTTTGAAATGACGGATGCGGAAAAAGAACAGGCCCGACAACAGGCTGCCCAAGCTGAGAAAAGAAAGCAGTTTTCGGCGGAGGTCAAAGCCCATTTTGATCTCGGCGTAAAAATGGGCGAGCAGGGTAAGTATACCGAGGCGGTCGATGAATTCGGCAAGGCCCTTGAGAAAGATCCCCAACAGCCAGGCATCCTCTCCCGCCAGGCGGAAGCCTACGCAAAGCTTGGGAAAAACGAAGAGGCTCTGGCCGCTTACGAAAAAGCGATCGGATTGAATCCGAATGATGCGGAGTCGCTCACCAACATGGGTGTTGTTTTGAATAAATTGGGAAAGGTCGCAGAATCGCAGGATGCATTCAAGAAAGCCGCCGCCATCCCGGGAGCCTCGGCGCAAAGCCTTTACAATCTCGGCGCGACGCTGTTCAACGCCCAACAAACAGATGAAGCCGCCGATTCATTTAAAAAGGCTATTGCCGTGGACCCGAGCTTTGCCGAGGCTTATTACCAGCTGGGAATGTGCCTTGCTGCAAAACCGGAGACCATGACCGCCGCTGTTGACGCTTTTAAGAAATACATTACGATAGGCAAAAAGGCTGACCAGATCGAGTTGGCGAAACAGATGATTCAAGCTATGGGAGGAAAATAGCAACTGGCAAGGCAGACGCGGCGAAACGCCGCGTCTACCCCAGCAGTCTGTCAATACCGGCTTGCGCGACTTCACGGTCCTGTTCAGCACTTCCGGAACTGCATCCAACTCCTCCGGCTATCATGCCGTCCACAAAGATGGGCAATCCGCCACCAACAATCATAAAACGGCCCTGATTGGATGTATGCATGCCGAAAGCCGGCCCGCCGGCGCCTGCCATAGCCGCATACTCGTGAGTGGCTCTCCGGGCGCATGCAGCTGTAAACGCTTTGTTGATGGCAACATCGATGCTGGTTATTCGGGCTTTATCCATCCGGATGAAGGCAAGAAGGTGACCACCATCATCCACGACGGCAATATCCATGTCTATTCCGATTTCTTTAGCCTTGGCTTCGGATCCTTCCAAAACAAGCCTTGCATCGCTGAGCGTCAGTTTCGGCGCCATTATCATAAGCATCTCCTTTCGGTCGAGGATTGACGACGGCAACTATTGGAACCGCTGGGATGAATCGCTAGTGCGTTGACTTTTTTTCCGATCGGCATTTTCCTGGATTTCCGCTTCCCGCTTTATCCTCTCCAATTGATCCTTTACTAATTTCTCCTGCTCTTTTTCCTCTCTCGCTTCTTTCTTCATGTCCTGGATCTGCCAATTCCTGATCCAGGCAGTATTCGTGTGGAACCGCATTCGATAGCTGGTGCTTTTCAGCTCTCCAAGTCCAACAGGCCGCCAGCTTGACAGATTGCGATTTTTCGGATTGGCAACAAAAACTGCAAAAGATCTTTCAGCCGCCCACAAATGTAACGCATCGGCAACGTTGGGATCGAATGCCGAATGTGCAAAATCTCCATCCAGCCGAATGCTACTGCCTTCTTTCACTTTTGTTTTATTACTCCTGCTATAAGCAAGCGCATCTCCCCCGTACACTCGAAGCTCTGAAGGATTGGAATCGAGACGGTACAATCCTGGGTTCTTTATTTCTATGACTGTAGCCGACGAGTTTATACTGATAGGATTCGCTTTGATTTTCTCCACGACTTCTATCAAGGCAGACCCTCGCTCCAAAGTCAGCTGAGTGCCATCTAAACTATTCCGCACCATCCGCAAAGAACCGTTTTCACCAATCCTGAGATATGCGCCGGAAGACAGAAGCAGTTCAGCCCGGCCCTGTTTAGTGCTTAAAATCTGGCCGTTATTCATTTGGGCGTAATCATTCCGAGTTATCCGGAGGGATTTGCCATCCAGGAATACTTGTCCGCGAACAAATGGAATTAATCCCGCTTTTGCTCCAATCATTTGCTGAGCAGGTGCCAGTGCACCTATCGACAAGACAAACAGGACTGTTATGGCGGATTGAGCAACCAAACGCGCAATCAGCAGTTTCACGCTTTTGCCCTCTTATAATTGATGATACTAAGCCTATTCACACGTCCGAAATAATGATTATTTTCATTATTCATCCAGCCGCCCGGCTTCGAGTCTCTGCCATTACAGGAATTCGCCGTCTATATGTGGTATTCTTGCAGATTGCTAACTGGAATAATCCTTTGCCATGCATGAATTAGCAATTGCTCAAAATATCCTGGAAATCGTCCAGCAGTCGGTGCCGGAAAACCAGACAAAATCAGTAAGAGGGATCCGGATCCGGGTCGGCCAGATGTCCGGGATTGTGCCCGATTCCCTGGATTTCTGCTTCAGCGCCATTATCAACGACACCCATCTGCAAAGAGCCAGGCTGGCAATAGAACAAGTCCCCACTCTTTCCCAATGCAAAACCTGTGCGCATCGTTTTGGAATCGAGGACTGGGTTTTCACGTGCCCGGTTTGCCAGAGCACAAATCTGGAGCTGATCTCAGGGAAGGAATTGGAGATTGTGGAGATTGAGTTGGCGGACGAGGGCGACGAGGCAATATGAGTGTAATCACGATTGAACGAAAAGTCCTGGAAAAAAACGACCAGCTTGCCCAGCGAAACCGGCTGTTCTTCGAAGAACGCGGGATATTTGTATTGAACTTGGTCAGTTCACCGGGCGCCGGAAAAACCAGCATTTTGGAAAAGACTTTTCTTGAACTCCGGGGCTCAATGCGCGCCGCCGTTATTGAAGGTGACGTCCAAACGGACCTTGATGCGCAGCGAGTGGCCAAATACGGAGTGCCCGTCGTGCAGATTGTCACTTTGGGCGCTTGCCATCTGGAGGCGAACCTGGTTCAGGACGCCATGAGAAACCTGGATTTCACGGGAGTGGAATTACTGTTCATCGAAAACGTCGGCAATCTGGTTTGCCCGGCCAGTTATGATCTCGGGGAACAGGCAAAGGTCGTTGTCCTCAGCACCACCGAGGGTGACGACAAGCCTCTCAAATATCCAAGCATGTTTCTCAATTCGTCCTTATTGATCATCAACAAAATCGATCTGATCCCTTACGTTAACTGCGACCTGAATAGGCTGAAAAACAACGCTCTCCAGATTAACCCGAAGCTCAGGATTTTTGAAATGTCGTGTACTACAGGCGCCGGATTTCCAGAATGGTGCAACTGGCTCAAAAAGAAGGACGTCTCAAGCCTGTGATTCGCAGAATGCGTGTTGCCATACGGGGCGCTGTGCAGGGAGTCGGGTTCAGACCTTTCGTTTACCGGCTCGCATCAGAAATGAACCTTCCGGGATGGGTTCTTAACTCCCCTCAAGGAGTATTTCTTGAGGTTGAGGGTACCGTTGAGCATTTAGAATCATTTTTGCTTCGCATTCAAAATGAAAAGCCTGCGCCTTCCTTCATTCAGAGCCTTGAGTTTTCATACCTGGATCCAGTCCACTACAGCAGTTTCGAGATCAGAAGCAGCGCTCAGGATGGGTTCCAAACCGCTTTGATCCTTCCCGACATCGCTACCTGCCCCGAGTGCTTTTCTGAAGTATTGAACCCTGCGGACAGACGTTATCGATACCCGTTCACCAACTGCACCAATTGCGGCCCTCGGTTCACGATTATTGAATCGCTTCCATATGATCGCCCGAACACATCCATGAAGTCTTTCGAGATGTGTCCAGATTGCCGTCATGAGTATGAGGATCCGAAGAACCGCCGCTTTCATGCTCAGCCCAACGCCTGTCCTGTTTGCGGACCGAAGCTCAGACTGTGGGATCCAGAGGGCAGAGTCCTTTCGGAAAGTGACGAAGCTCTTTTGCAATCGGTTGCTGCAGTGCGAGAAGGCAAGATTATCGCGCTAAAGGGGCTCGGCGGGTTCCTGCTTCTTGCCGATGCCGGAAATATCAAGGCGGTTGAGGCTCTGCGTTTCAGGAAACGACGGGAAGAAAAACCATTTGCATTGATGTACCCTACAATCGAAAGCATCCGCGCGGACTGTGAAATTTCGCAATTTGAGGCCAGGCTGCTGACCTCGCCCGAATCCCCTATCGTTCTTCTCGAGCGGAAACAGAACAGCCGGAATCTTGCACCCGGATTGGCGCCGGGCAATCCTTACCTGGGAGTGATGCTCCCCTACACTCCTCTGCATCATCTATTAATGAAAGAAGTCGGATTTCCCGTTGTTGCAACCAGCGGCAACCTTTCAGACGAGCCGATTTGCACGGATGAATGTGAGGCACTAAACCGTTTGGCCGGCATCGCAGATTTTTTTCTCGTGCACAATCGTCCCATTGTCCGCCACGTCGATGATTCCATTGTCAGGATAGTGCTTGGGAGAGAACTTGTTTTGAGGCGGGCGCGCGGATACGCTCCCCTTCCAATCCGCTGTAAAAATCTTGTTCCCGGCATACTTGCAGTGGGGGGGCACCTGAAAAACACCATAGCAATAGCCGTCCAGAACAACGCCTTCATCAGCCAGCATATTGGAGATCTGGAGAACAAGGAAGCTTCTGAAGCATTCGAGAATGTTATCAGGGCGTTTCGACAGATGTATCGGGTTGATCCCATCCGGATCGCTGCAGACATGCATCCGGATTATCTCTCTTCGAAATTCGCAAGAGAGTCCGGTACGCCGGTAATTTCAATCCAGCACCATTATGCCCACGTAGCAGCCTGTATGGCCGAAAACGAACTGGAAGGCAGTGTTTTGGGCATTTCCTGGGATGGGACTGGATACGGGCTTGATGGAACAGTCTGGGGAGGCGAGTTCCTCCTGACCAATGATACATCTTTCACCCGGGCTGCGGCCTTTCGCAAATTCCGATTGCCGGGAAGCGCCCTTGCAATCAAACAACCGCGGCGCACAGCGCTCGGCGTGCTTTTTGAAATATTCGGCGACAGTGCGTTTGAAATGAAAAATCTTGCACCGATTCGAGCTTTCACGGGTCCGGAGCTTTCAGTGATTGCACAAATGCTGCGGAAAGGAATTCATTCCCCTTATACTTCCAGTGCCGGGCGCCTGTTCGATGCCGTTGCTTCCATCTCGGGATTAAGGCAGGAAATCAGGTTTGAAGGACAGGCCGCGATGGAACTCGAATTCTCAATCGGCTCTGAAAATACACCGGAAGCTTATCCCTTCACCATTTCAGATCAAGACGTGGAACCTCCAAGTGCAATCCAACCGGGGATGATCGTTGATTGGGAACCATTGATCCGTGCAGTTCTGCAGGACATGCAGAATTCAATTTCACTGGCAACGATCTCGCGGAAGTTTCACAATACATTGGTAGATATTATCGTGAATATTGCTAAGCTTGTTGCGCGGGAGCGGATCATTTTGACCGGAGGTTGTTTCCAAAATAAGCATCTTATTGAAAACGCGGTAAGAAGGCTGGAGCAAGAAGGATTCAAACCTTATTGGCATCAGCGGATCCCGCCCAATGACGGCGGCATCTCATTGGGCCAGCTTGTTGCTGCCTCCCGGCTGCTTAAAGCGCAGCCACAGACTCACTGACGATCGACGAATGCAACTCTAGGTATGTTTCCAATCGTAAATCGTCAATTATAAATCGTAAATAGGAGCAAATATGTGCCTGGCTGTCCCGGGAAAAATTATCAGCCTCGAAGGCTCGGACCCAATATTCCGCTGCGGAAGAGTCAGTTTTGGAGGCATTGTCAAGCAGATCAACCTCGCCTATGTGCCCGAAGCGAAGATAGGCGACTATGTACTGGTTCATGTGGGATTTGCCATCAGCACTATCGATGAAGCGGAAGCAGAAGAAGTTTTTGAATATCTGCGGCAAATGGGAGAGTTAGCCGAATTGGAAGAGAATAAGAAAGCATGAGATTCGTTGACGAATATCGCGACCCCGATGCTGCCCGGCTCTACGCTCAAGCACTTGAGCGCATCACTACAAAAAACTGGACGATCATGGAAGTATGCGGCGGCCAGACTCACTCGATCGTTAAATTTGGAATCGACGAGTTGCTTCCGCCGGCTGTGACGCTGGTGCATGGACCGGGTTGCCCTGTCTGCGTTACTCCCCTGGAATTGATCGAGAAAGCAATCGAAATCGCATCCATCCCGGAAGTGATATTCTGCTCCTTCGGAGATATGCTGCGAGTGCCGGGAAGTTCGAAAGATCTCCTTACGGTCAAAGCTTCCGGAGGAAACATCAGAATCGTTTACTCGCCTCTGGATGCAGTAAAAATCGCCATCGAAAATCCCGACCGCCAGGTGGTCTTTTTTGCCGTTGGTTTCGAAACCACAGCTCCCGCTAATGCCATGGCGGTTTTCCAGGCGCATCAAAAGAATGTTCAGAATTTTTCCATGCTGGTTTCTCACGTCCTGGTTCCCCCGGCCATAGAGGCAATCCTCTCTTCCAGAGACAATCGCGTTCAGGGTTTTCTCGCCGCCGGTCATGTCTGCGCCGTAATGGGCTGGCTGGAATACGAGCCGATCGCACTGGAATACAAGGTCCCGATTGTAGTGACCGGATTTGAACCCGTAGACATTCTGCAGGGTGTCTACATGTGTGTCCGCCAGTTAGAGGAAGGCCGCGCAGAAGTGGAGAACCAGTATTCCCGCACTGTGCGGAAAGAAGGCAATATTGCCGCCCAAAAATTGATACGCGAAATCTTTCATGTCGTGCCTCGCAAGTGGCGCGGGATTGGAGAGATTCCGCGAAGCGGTCTGGGATTGCAGGAAAAATACAAAAGCTATGACGCTGAAGTGCGCTTTGGGATTGCCGGTCACAGTGCCGAGGAACCTCCAGAATGCATCAGCGGATTGATATTGCAGGGGATCAAGAAACCGGGGGAATGCCCTGCCTTCGGCACTGTCTGTACGCCCGAGCATCCGCTGGGTGCAACGATGGTCTCTTCAGAAGGCGCTTGTGCGGCTTATTATCACTATCGAAGAACCAAACACTGACACGGATTAAAAAATTATGGATTCCGAATCAAAAATCCAGGGCGAATTTGTATGCCCTGTTCCGATTGAACGATACGCCACTGTCCTGCTCGCTCACGGCGGCGGAGGCAAGCTGACACATCAGTTGATTGAACAGTTGTTCCTGCCGGCTTTCGGAAACTCGCTGCTGGAGGAAAGGCACGATGGCGCTATCCTCAATGTGGATTCCGGAAGAATCGCCTTTACAACCGATTCTTATATTATTCACCCCTTGTTTTTTCCAGGGGGAGATATCGGAAGTCTTTCCATCAACGGGACTGTAAATGATCTTGCTATGTGCGGGGCTCGACCGCTCTATCTAAGTGCAGGATTTATTCTCGAAGAGGGTCTGCCGATGGATACCCTCCGGCGGGTGGTTCAATCTATGAAGCTGGCAGCAGAAAACGCGGGAGTGCGGCTTGTCACCGGAGACACAAAGGTTGTGGACCGGGGCAAGGGAGATGGAATCTTCATCAACACTGCAGGGATTGGGTTGATCGAATCCGGGTGCCACATCTCACCTGCCAATGTCAGGCCCGGAGACAGGATCCTTCTAAGCGGTGACATAGGACGCCATGGAATCGCCATAATGGCGGTACGGGAAGGCCTCGAATTTGAAAGCACGATCATGAGCGATTGCGCTGCGCTTTCCGACATCGTGTTATCTTTGCTCGCGACAGGCGTTGAGGTGCATTGCCTCCGGGACCTTACGCGCGGTGGCCTTGCCAGCGCCCTTATTGAAATTGCGGAAACATCAAGCCTTCACTTTGAAATTCATGAGGCGGAAATCCCGGTTCAGGAAGACGTTAAGGGCGCCTGCGAGATTCTTGGATTCGATCCCTTGTATGTGGCAAATGAAGGGCGGTTTGTCAGCTTTGTCCCTGCGAATGACGCCGAACGAGCATTGCAGCGGATGCGGGCACATCCTCTGGGAAATCAAGCCCGAATAATTGGAACCGTGAAGAGTGATAATCCCGGGTTGGTAACAATGCAAAGCAGGATAGGTGGCACGCGGGTTGTGGACATGCTCAGCGGAGAACAGCTCCCGCGAATTTGCTAAAAGGAGGTGGTCATGAGATTTCGCGTTGAAGAAGATGTTTTTCGAATGTTTCCCCAGTTCTGCCGCGGCATTGTTATGGCCGCAGGAATAGACAACAGCAGGCAGGCCCCCGAATTGGAAGCGCTCTTACGGGAACAGGAAGACAGAGTTCGACAGGATCCTCAAATAGACCTGGCTACACATCCCCGTCTTCTCGCATGGAAGGATGCCTACCGGCAGTTCGGGTCCAATCCGAATAAATTCACGCCTTCCATTGTGTTTCTCGCAAAACAGGCTAAATCGGGCAAATCGGTGCGCTCTATTTCCCCGGCAGTGGATGCGTTCAATCTAATAAGCATTAAACACCTGATTCCATGCGGCGGCGATGACATGGACAAGGTTGAGGATGATTTGACGTTGGGGCGCGCGAATTCTAATGAAACCTTTGCACCTATATTCAAACCGGAAGAAATCGAGCATCCCGACGCAGGAGAAATCATCTATGTAAACCGAAAAACCGGAAGAGTTTTATGCCGACGCTGGAACTGGAGAAATGGGGATTTTTCAAAACTTACACCGGAAACCAGGAATCTGGCAATTAACGTGGATGGGATGATGCCGGCAATAAGCCGGGAAGAAATCGAACAGGCAGCAGAGGGATTAAAGGAGCTTCTTGCGCGTTTTTGCGGCGGGAGTGTTTTCATACACTACCTGGACGCCCAGAACCGTGAAGTGGAAGTCCATTTTTGAGACTTTGAAGCATCACCGCAACGGCGCAAAGACGCCAGGGCGCAATGATCAGAATGCGGGCTTTGCGTCCTGGCGTCTTTGCGTTAAAACAAGGCGCCTGAATTCGGCATCATTCTGAAACAGGCTTATTCCCGCGACTCCTATGGCACCCGCATCCAGCACAGACTGTATGGATTCAGGGCGGATACCACCTAACCCCAGAACAGGCAGGGACACGGCAGCACAGAATTTCTGCAGGAAATTTAATCCTAAAGGCAAGCCAAACTCTGACTTCGATTGGGTCGGAAATACGTGACCCAAGATCAGGTAATCAGTCCCGATGCAATACCGACTTCTGGCTTCACGAATGGAATGGACCGACATCCCAAGAGTCAGGTTGGGCGGAAAGCAGGACCGAATCTCCGAGGCACGCAGTCCGGCGGACGGCAAATGCACGCCGGCAGCCCCGGCAGCCAAGGCGATATCCGCCCTGCCATTAACCAGCACTTTGCACTTGGTTTTTCGCGCGAAAGCGACGGCGTCGCATGTCAAATCATAGAGAGCGCGATCCGACAGATCCTTCTCGCGAATCTGAATGCAATCAACGCCCCAGTCCAGAGCTCGGCGGATGCAGGCAATCAGAGAAATTCCCGACAGCTGACTGCGATCGGTGATGTAGTAGAAAATCGGGCCCTTATTCGGGAAGGTAGCCCTTCCCGGCTTTTCTGAAACGAACAATCTCCTGTATTCCTATCATGATATTTACAATTCCCAATCCAAGAACAGCTCCCTTGAAAAATGAATTGGCTACTACAGGTTGAATTTGGGGATAGATGTATAGAAGATAATTGTGTTCCCAGGCGCTAATCCAAGGGAGTATCAGAAGGGCAATCCCAAGATAAAGCGAACTGATGACGTACAGGGCGTTACAGAATTTCTCCATGGCACGCAAGTAAGGTTTGTTGGATTGAGATAGGATCCTAGGGAGCATGCCTTTTGAAACCGCCCTTGAGCTCATCAATTTTCTGCGCAACATCTCGGTAGCTGGGGTCGACGTTAAATATTTTGTCAAAACATTCGAGCGCCTGGTCGCTGCTTCCAGCCATGACATGGGCTAAACCCATATCATATCGAAGAGCAAGAGCTTCATGTGAAGAAAGATCAGGAATACTCAATCCGGTCTGGCACCATCGGAGTACGGATCTGGGCATTCCCTTTTTAATGTAGCAGGTGCTCAGCATTCCACAGCATTGAATGGCTTTTTGAGGATCTCTATCCGTATCGAGCGCCCTGAGTGCAATTTGGAATTCTTTGATTGCATCGTCAATTAAATCCATTTCACGGTATGCAGTTCCAAGACCGAAATGGTTCTCGAAAGTCTCCATGGAAATTTCTTCATCAGTGAGGGAAGAAACTTCCTCCAAGAGGTCTGAGAACATTTCATTGAACTGAAAAAGCGATTTGGCCGGCTTGGAAGGCTGCGGCGCCAATACGGCCGGCATATACAATGCTTTCTCGGCCTGGCTTTCTCCCAACTTGTCCAGCACCGCGTCTATTTCAAAATCCGGGAAATCTCCCACACCATCCGATACTGTGGGTTCTGGGGCTTGATGGACTTGATCTTTGGAAAAATCTAATTGTGCGGCCGACTCCGGCACCGGAACATGATCCGCTTCACCCAGCTTCTGATAGCGCGATATCAGCTCAGGATTGTCCGGATCCAATTTGGCTATCTCATTCAATTTGCTGAGCGCTTCGTCATTGAATCCAAGACGGATGTAAAAATCCACTTCCTGAAGCTGCTCTTGTACGGACTTGGCAGGCGCAGACGATGAAATATCCTGAGGGTAAGCGTCCGCCGGGGTTTCGGACAGAACCACTGGCTCGGATTCATCGCCGGCCGCAGCCTCCTGGCTTCCCGAAAAGAAAATATCGAGAAGATCTCCGGAAAGGTCTACTTCCGCATTCGTGTTCAAGCCGGGGACGCCGCCAGGAGATTCCGATAGAATCCCGTGTCTGCGGGCAAAAGCCTCCAAATCATGTTCTCTGCCCGTCAGCTCCGGATCAAGCTGTTGAGCCTCTGCCCAATAGCGTTGTGCCGATTCATCATCCATCGAACGGCGATAGAGTATGGATAGCAAAATGCATTGTTCGGCCGCCTCCCGACTTCTATTTTCCTCTTTGAAAAGTGAATAGAGCCGGATTCGCGCTTCCTTGTTGGAAGGGTCGGAGGCTTCGATATCTTGCAGAAGGTGCAAAGCCTTCTCCCTCATTCCATAATTCAGAAGAAGGTCGATTTCGACGATGGTGGTTGGCTTTTCCCCTTTGCCGATTGTCTCCGCCGGACCGGCAATTGAAACAGGACCGGTCAACTGCTCTTGTGAAAATGCGGGGGGGATGTAATCGGCATTTGGGTAAGCTTCTGCAAATGTTGTTCGATGCAATTCCCGATATCTTTCGCTTTCGGGATCGGATTGCAGAATTTTTTCTATATATTCAAGCGCTTCAGCTGGGTGCTGCTGATCCAGATGAATGCTCACTAATTCGTCGAGGGTCTTAATATACCGCCGTTGATTGTCTGTGGCAAAGAAGATGGACGCCAGTCTTGTAAGCGTCGCAATGTGCAAAGGCTGGCGTTGAAGAATCTGTTCGTAAAACTGTGTCGCACGATCCGTTTCGCGCCGGGATATCAGGATCGAAATGATCGGGTCCGGGCAGGCAGCGGCTCGATCGAAATCACCCGCATCAAGAAAAGCCTGGGCAACATCGAAATAATTGGAGTAGCGCGATTCATCCTTCGAGACAATTTCCTGGAAGCTGATTAGAGCCAAATCAGTCTGTCTGCTTGCAAGGTAAGCACGCCCAAGCATTTGGCGGAAATCCAAATCGTCGGGGGCCATGGCCACTGACTTTTTCAACTGATCGAGCGCGGGAGCAGCATCCCCGATGCTCAGGCAGCAATCCAGAAAACCTCTCATGGATTCTTGATCCAGTGGATTTAGCTGCATCGCGCGCTTGAAGGAATCTACCGCTTCCAAATGCTTCCCTGCTTTGGATTGAGCCCGAGCCGCTCCGGAAAAATAAAAATGAGCTTTGTCCTTGGCGTTCTGGGCCAGATGAAGCTCAGCCAATTTTCGTTGAATGGCTGCATTTGTTGGGTCCAGTTCTACTATTTTCTCATAGATTTCGAGAGTGTCCTGAACCTTTCTTTCCTTCTCATAGATCGCTGCGATCCGCAGGTATTGATTGCGCGCATCTATGTTCAAGCCTTGCCTGGCGCATAGGGATGCGACCGTTAAAATGATATCCAGATTATCAGAATCCGTATTCAGGATTTTCTTGTATACGGCAATCGCCTTGAGGAAGAAATTGTTGCGAACGTAATTCTCCGCCACCTGTGTGAAACATCTATTGGCTTCGGAGGAATCCCCTTGCCGCAAATTCAAATCGCCAATGGTATTAAGTATCAGAACGTCATTGGGGTCGCTCTTGACGATTTTCTGGTATTCAACGATAGCCTGCTGGATTTTCCCTTGGAGCATGAACTTCTCGGCGTCCTGAAGAAGCCTAGCTTTGCTATCAGCGGCCACCACATCCTCCTGCACCTTTGCCTTCACACTCCCCCTCCCAATTCCGGCCATAGCGGGGATAAATTGCATCGGCTCTCAAAATCGGCAGCTATGAAGCGCTCGGCTGCGGCGTTCGATCAACTCTTGCCGTTTCTTTCAGCCTGGCAGCCTTGCCTCTGCGTCCCCTGAGATAGTAAAGCCTTGCCCGACGCACCTTCCCTCCCTTGACCACTTCCAGCTTTTCGATGATGGGCGAGTGCATCGGAAAGATTCGTTCAATCCCGTATCCGAAGGAAACTTTTCGAACCGTGAAAGTGGATGAAATAGCATTCATTTTCCGAGCTATGATAATGCCTTCGAAGATCTGAATCCGATACTTGTCGCCTTCTTTGATCTTCACATGAACTCGCACCGTATCTCCTGGACGAAAGCGGGGAAGATCGGTCCGCATTTGAGAGTTATCGACTGCCCGTAACAAATCCATGACAAACGCTCCTTAGTTTTGGGCTAATTTCCTGGTCACCAGCTCCGGCCGGGCCCGTTTTGTTTTCTCCAGAGCTTGTTCTTTTCGCCATTTTTTAATCCTGGCATGATCCCCCGAGAGGAGCACTTCCGGAACAACCCGGCCGCGAAACTCTGCAGGCCGAGTGTATTGCGGATAATCCAATAAGCCTGTGGTAAAGCTTTCGTTGATGGTGGATTCCCGGCAGCCCAGAGCTCCGGGGATCAGCCGGACAACTGAATCGAGAACAACCATCGCCGGGATTTCTCCTCCGGTCAGGACAAAGTCCCCTATCGAGACTTCCCTGTCCACTAGACAATCTATCACCCGCTGGTCCACTCCTTCGTATCGACCACAAATGAGTATTAGATGCGGAATTGTAGAGAACTCGGCAGCCAGATTTTGCGACCAGACGGTTCCCTGAGGAGTAAGAAGGACAACCTGGCATTCCGGAATCCCTTTCTCACCCCGACAATACTCAACCGCCTCAAAAATCGGAGCGGGCATGAAGACCATTCCTTCCCCGCCGCCATAGGGGCGATCATCCACCGATTTGTGTTTATCCCTCGCAAAATCCCGTAAATTTACAATACGGATATCCGCGAGACTCGACTGCCTTGCACGGCGCAGAATTCCGCAGTCCAGCACTCCCGAAAACAGCTCGGGAAAAACCGTTATGATATCAAACCTCATTTGCCCAGGTCCATTAATCCTTCAGGCGGATTCACTATAATCAACTTTTCCTTTATGGAAATCCGGGTACAAATGCTTTCCGCAACGGGGATCAAATATTCCCTATCGGAATCTTTAACAGCCAACAGACAGTTTTCAGCGAAATGCAGAACATCCTGCACAGTGCCGAATTCATTTCCGCAGGCATCCTTTACAGAGCATCCGATCAAGTCATGATCGAAATACGTGCCCGCAGGTAAGGGAACAGCTTTTTCGGCCGGTACTTCGACCCAGCATCCGGCTAGAGTCTCAGCCGAACTGATCGAATCGATCCCCGCAAATTTCAGGACCTCTCTGCCTTTGTGCCCCCATGTATTTTCTAGGATCATGCTCCGCCGGCTGCCGTCGGGGAACTCCAGCCAGACTTCTTCGAGCGCTTGGAAGCGATCAGGAAAATCCGTATACAAGTCGGCCAGGACTTCGCCCCGATTTCCTCGGTACCTGGCGATTCGGGCGATTGCGATAAAGGAAGGCTGTGAGTCCGGCTGCACTATTCCAGGATTTCCAGGACAAACCGTTTTTTAAGCTTCATTCCCGCCGCGCCGAGAAGCGTTCGAATGCACCTTGCCGTCCTGCCTTGTTTTCCAATTACCTTGCCAAGGTCGCTCGGTGCCACCCGGAGCTCCAGCACAGTGGTCTGCTCCCCTTCAACCTCGGTGACAACAACTTGCTCGGGATTATCCACAAGCGCTTTCGCAATCATTTCTACCAGATCTTTCATATCCGCATCTCCTACGAGACCACGAAAACTCACACTCGGGAGCTCATTGCATAAGCAATAAAACAGCCGGGCATCAGCTGGCAGCTACAGGCGTGGGTGGAGCAGCCTTTTTCAACAGGGAGTGCACTGTCTCGGAAGGTTGTGCGCCGCACGCCAGCCAGTGATTAACTCTATCCATTTTAATCTCGATCAAGGGGGGATTCGTTGTTGGATTATAATGTCCGACAATCTCCACAAAACTCCCGTCACGAGGCTGCCTTTGCTCCATTACAACCACTCGATAAAAGGGCTTCTTTTTCGCCCCCATGCGTGTCAGACGTATTCTAAGCAAAATTCCTCCTCAATATCATAAGACCTTAATTCTCGACAATTCTGGCATATAACAAGGCAGGTTTCAACTGTTGCGCCCAGGAATCAGCATGGCGGCACCAATCTGCTTGCCAGAATTCGGAATACGCTCGCTCCTATGAGCCTGTCGGAAATTTCAATCCGCGCAGCATGCGAGGCATAATTCCCCGACTCAGGCTCCTCATCAATTTTCTGGCCTCTACGTATTGTTTAAGGAGCTGATTGATTTCCTGCACCGGGCGTCCACTCCCGCGCGCTATTCGCTTCTTCCTGCTGCCGCTCAGGATTTGGTGATTTCTGCGTTCTTCTGAAGTCATTGAATTGATTATGGCTTCGATGTGGACAAGCTCCTTTTCATCCACCTTCATCTGGTTTATTCCACGCAACGGGCCCATGTTGGGAAGCATTCCCAGGATTTGGTCCAATGGACCCATTTGACGGATCTGCTTCAGTTGGTCACGGAAATCACTCAGCGTAAAGTCATCTTTGCGAATTTTTTCGGCCAGCGCAGCTGCCTGCTCCTGATCAACCGATTCTTCGGCTTTCTCAATAAGAGATAAAACATCCCCCATTCCCAGGATTCTTCCCGCCAGCCTGTCCGGGAAGAACGGCTCCAGGGCATCCACTTTTTCTCCAGTGCCCACAAACTTAATTGGCTGGCCCGTTACATTTTTGATTGAAAGAGCAGCGCCTCCACGCGCATCCCCATCCATTTTTGTAAGAATGACTCCAGTCAATCCAATCCTGTCGTGAAATTCCTTTGCGCTACGGACTGCATCCTGCCCCGTCATGGCATCCGCCACCAATAGAATCTCAACCGGCGGTACGTTCTTTCGGATCCTTTCCAATTCCAGCATCATTTCGTCATCTATATGCAGTCGCCCGGCAGTGTCAATCAACAGGACATCGTAACCGCCATTCTTAGCGTGCCGCAATCCCTGCTCAGCTCTGGTTAATGGGTTTTGATCATCGGGAGAATCGAAATAGCCAAGTTGATTGTTTGCACATAATACGCGCAACTGCTCAACCGCGGCGGGACGATACACATCCACCGATAGCAGCAACGGGGTATGATTGTTCTTTGTCAGCCAGTAAGCCAGCTTGGCGCTGCTCGTGGTTTTCCCGGAACCCTGCAATCCAACCATCAGGAAAACACTTGGCGGCTGTTTGGAAAACAGGAGTTCGGTCTGACTCCCACCAAGCAGTTCAATCAGTTCATCTCGAACCACCCGGATGACCTGTTGCCCCGGCGTTAATGATTCAAGGACTTCCTGGCCGAGAGCCCTCGTTTTTACGCGCTCGACAAAATCTTTGGCGATTTTGAAATGAACATCCGCATCTAAAAGGGCATTCCGTATTTCGCGCGCCGTTTCTTCAATGTGCCGACCGGAGACTCGGCCCTGCCCTGTCAGGTTTCTCAGAATCTTCTGAAGCTTATTGGATAAATTATCGAGCATGCCCCTTCCTATACGATGAGAGCTTATATTACCGGATTATTGGA